>JBCECD010000063.1:434-9671 GCA_039206745.1 Bdellovibrio sp.
TGTTGGAGACGGCATTCAGAGCGCCCGTTCCGCTTGTTGCGACACCGGCATCCACTTCAACATCTAAAGACCCTTGCCCAGTACAATTGCTCAAACGAATGGTGGCACCCGCAATTGTCGGAGAGACAATCTGAATGGTGCAATCAGCACTGCCATTTTGAGTGACAGCAAGACCTGTTGGAGGAGCTCCCGCATTACCACTGGCGGCGGAGAGGGTGGTTGAAACGACATTGACGAAACTCAGAGCAGATGTCGCAGCACCAGTCGAGCCCAGGGCTGTTTGTGAGGCGGGGTAGGTGATAGCTGCTAATGTGGCTACGGGTTGAGAAGTCACATTGTAAGTGACTTGCTGATTGTCGGCGGAGTTTCCATCAATGCCGGCAAGGTCGGTGATTTTATCGAGATTTAACTCCACAGTGACAGTGTCGCCATCATCACAATCACCACCACTGAGAGTGGCTGTGGCTACAGTGCGACCAGCACCATTGATCGCCGAAACAATACTCACGGTGGGTTGAGTTGTGGTGCAGCCGGTGACTGTGAATTCGCCGTTGGCATTGCTGGAGCTCAAACTTTGCACACGTTCTGAAAAAGTGGCGGTGACAGTGTTCGCACCAGTGCTGCTGCCAACGGTGGCTGCGGAGATGGCCAGAGTAGCTGTAGGAGCGGTGTTGTCCACGCGGACCGAGGCTGAGGTGGAGGCTTTGTTGGTGAGAGAGGAGGAACTGGTGAGAGTTTCGCCGAGAAATTGCACATTGAGAACGCCATCGCCGGTGCAACCTGAAATTGTCACGGTGGCGCCTGCGATTGTCACACTGGAGAGAGCGACGTTTGAGCAGCTCACAGTTCCTGAACGAGTTGCTTTTAAACCTGTTGGCGGTGATTGACTGGTGCCTGTGTTGTCAGACAAATCTGACTCTTGAACATGAGTGAAGGTGGCAGTGAGAGTTGCCTGATCAGCGCTGGTGATGGCTGACAGTCCGTTGTTCAGGGAGGGTGATGACAGAGTGATCGTGGGAATTTGCAGAGCGTTGATCACGGACTCTTTACAGGCGGTGAAGCCGAGAAGGGATAAGGTCAGGGGAACGAAAATCTTTTTCTGCATACACTCTCCAGTTCAGGTTGCTCGTTGCATAGCTATCGAAATTATTTTTATCATAAGAGTGAGCTCGAGGCATGCAAACATGAAGAGATCTATCTTTAGGCTAGACCAGTTTCTAATAAGGCGACAGGAAGATCTTCTCCAATGCGGCAAAATCAGGAAAGATAGGCGTATATGAAAAAGCATTTTGTGGATTATCGAAGTTCGTTGAAGTTTGTCTTAACAGGCTTTCTTTTGTTGGGAACCACCCAGGCGTGGGCTCAGGAGCAAGAAGAGCTTGTGGCCGCAGAAAAGAAGCCCTCCGCAGAGGAGGAAGCTATTGCCGCAAAAAACTATCGCCGTGACATGCGGGAGGAAGGCGGACAGACCTTTTACATTGTTAACAATCGGGCTCCGCATTTGTATATGATCAGCCGAGACCTTTATGGTTCGGAAAAATATTGGAAAGAATTAGCTCAATGGAACAATCTTTCGAACCCTTATACTTTGTCCACAGGACAAAAGTTGGTGATCAAGAGGTTGCCGGTTCAATCTCGTGAGCAGGGAGACAGCGAATTGATCAAGTCCTGGACGGCGTTGCAAAAGTGGTCGGCGGTTCAGGGGATTTTATGGGCTCAGCAAGCGGACCGTGTTGCCCAGGCAGCACCACCGGCTCCTTCGGAAGAAGAAGCTTCTGTGGCTGCGGTGTTGCCAGTGACGACAGAGGCAACCTTGCCTCCTCCTGTTTCTGCAGAGCATATTACGGCGGAGGAGAGTCACCCTCCGGCGTCAGCGCAAATTGAAAATCGTATTGAGGCTCTGAGTGCAAAAGAAGAAGTAGGGCGAGAGATCTCTTCGGGACATGCAAAGAAGAAATGGCATTGGGGTGTCGGAGCTGTGGTTTCAGCTTTTGAGTTGGAGAGCTCCGATCATGCTGGCGGCGTGAAGAATTATCTGAACTCTGAAGTTGACTACGGTGTGGAGTTGGAAGCGGCCTACGCGTTGAATGAGCAGAGTCATCTGATTTTGGGCGTGGCAGTGGAGCACATGGATATCAGTCACTCTGATGAGGTTGAGTTGGAAGGGGCGTCTCAGGATATCTGGAAATTCAGCTTGGGAATGGAAACAGCCTTCAGTCCTTATTTTTCTTTGGCCGGCTCTTTGATCTATGAGCAGTTGCCATTTGTCACGCCGACGGGTTCGGGTGCCATTGTCGATGTGGTGTATGTGCCCCAGCTCGCTTTGGGAGGACGATGGTCTTTTTGGAAGACAGAGCGGTTTTATGCTCAGTTTTCCGCAGACATCTTGCTTCTTCTGCCCAAGTTTGAATATGAACATGATATCAAATCAGGAGAAGGTTTTCTTGCTGGTGTGAAATTTCATCATGAATTGCAAAGCAGTGTCTTCAGTTATGGCGTAGCTTATCGTTATATTCAGCAAAACACCACTACCTCTGACAATAATCAGAAATTGATTCTGGCCCACTTCGGCTGGGAATTCTAAGGCGTCAGACGACTTTTGAACTCGTACGAGACTCCCGAGAGAGGATCGATAAAACTCAGCTGGGCTGAGCACAAAGCGATTTTCTCTTTGTCGGTGTCCGACGGATTTCGGTTGTCCGTTTTGCATGCCCCATAAGCACTGTCTCCGACAATCGGATGCCCTTCATGGCCGAGCTGCGCCCGGATTTGATGCGTCCGTCCGGTATGCAGTCGGATTCTAAGCTGTGTTTGTGTGCCGGTTTCGTCGAGATGCGAATCCAGGATTTCCAGAAGACATTCCTGCCAGTTTTCCCGCTGCTCGCGGCTGACTTTTTTGGGCGCGCGTGGTGAGGGTTCCATAAAGTGACGAAGCAAACCGGTGTGAGAGTAAAGACCTTCAACGCGAGCACTGTAAATCTTTTCCACCTCTCTTTGAATCAGCAAAATATTAAAGGCCTTTTGAAACTCCAGGGTTTTGGCATAGACGATCAGGCCTTGGGTGGGAACATCGAGACGGTGGGTGATAAAGAGCTCACATTGAAGCGCCTCGGACAGATAGGCGAGCACATTTTCTTTGCGATTGTCGACGCTCGCATGGACGGGAAGGCCCGAAGGCTTGTCGACCACAACAAAGTGTTCATTCGCAAAGAGAAGGCGCGAGATCCATTGATCATCGTTGAAGGGAAAGCGACGAGGCTTGCTGTGAACTCGCAAATAATCTCCCGGTTGAACTAAAACCGAGGAATCTTCTTTTAAGCGTTGATGATTCAAATAGACAGAGCCCAGATCGAGAAGAAACTCCACATCAGCCGAGGACAACTGCAAAGTGCTCAATAAAACATCACTAATAGTCCCAGTCGAAGGACTTATTATGTGATGAACTCCATATTCAAATCCTCTTGTGCTCTGCATACTGTTCCTTGAGGTGGATTCTGTAATAGCACGGTGTAGCAAGGGTGTTCAAGAGGGACTGTTTGCCTCATAGTAAAAATTCTCGAGGAGATGCTTAGTTTTGGAGTTTGCTAACGAGCCCATTTTTCAGTGGATGTCACAGTTTGCGTATCAGCCAGGAACTGTCTATGTGGCCTTGATTGGAATGATGATCTTATCTTCGGTAGGTTTTCCCTTGCCTGAAGAAGTCACTCTGATCAGTGTAGGTATTTTAGCCTTTATGGGGGCACATCCGCAGCATTTTCCTCCGCCTTACGAAGGGGCTCCGGTTGTCAGTGTTCATACGGCTTCAATCATTGCTTTTATGGCGGTGATGGTGAGTGACTTTTTGATTTATTTGATCGGGCGTATTTTTGGTCGCAAGCTGCTATATCACCCGCGTGTACACAAACTTTTTCCTGAACATATGATGAAGAGAGTGGAAGAGTGGACTCACAAGTATGGAGCTTATGCCTGCGGGATCTTCCGTTTCACTCCGGGGCTGCGCTTCCCGGGCCACTTAGCCTGTGGCATGCTTCGTTATCCTGCATGGAAATTCCTTTTGATTGACGGTATTGCGGCTTTGATTAGTGTGCCGACGCAGATTTATCTGTTAGCTCATTACGGAGAGCCCATTCTCACCAAGCTTCGCCAATTCAAACTAGTGGTGATCGCCTTGATTGGTGTGCTTTTACTTTATTTCTTGGTTAAAAAACTGCGGGACCGCTGGCTGCGCCGCGCTTCTACAGAACACTGACAGCATATTGAAAAAAAATATAAGAGTGGAACCAGCTTCAAGGAACAAATCTTTCTTCATTTGATCCTTCGATTTGGGTGGTAGATACAAAAAAGATAAGGCGTCTGATAAGAACGCCTTTGTCGATCTTGCCCGCAGTTTGTGGTTATTGTATTCGTGTTTTAAGCGACCTTTTTTCCAAACACATTGGCTTCGTTCAGTTGGCAGGACACTTGCAGCTGCACGGGTTTTCCGTGGTAAGGAGGTTCTGCATCCTTCCAAAAGATTTTTTCGTAACCCGATTGCAAAGCGAAAATCTCTTCACGGATTTTAAATAGAAGACCGGCTGGAGTTCCCAATACCCAGTCCATTTGCACGAGATAGAAGGCCTCCTCCAACTCCATCGGATTCAAAGAGCCAATGAAATTTTTAGGAAGATGGTCTACCAGATGGCAGGCATGATGGGAGTACTTATGGAATGTTTTTTCCATAGGAGCCAACAAAAGTTTTTCAATGCGGGCATCGCCATTTTTAGCGCCGGTAAAAGGTTGAGCCAGCTTTTTAAAGTTCCAGTACATCAGCGCATCGTTGACCACATACTCTGCGCGCGGCAGGTAGTCCGTGATCGCGTCCACGCGTACACCCTCATGAGAAGGATCGTCAATATGAGCATTGTGGTCCACAGCCACGATATTGCGTAAATGATAGAGGAAGGAGTGCAAAGTTTGCAGCTTTTCTAAAAAATGCGGAGAGAAGTTCAAACCGAAATTATAGAGCAAAGCCGAACCTATTTTATTTTCAAACTCAGCGAAAACATCCAGTAAAGGCCACAGAGCTGTGAGATCCAACCCCCAAGGCTTGACCGCGACCTCCATGCGCTCGGAGAAAATACTTTCAAATTCCGTGCACCAGGCTGGATTGACAACAGGCAGATGAGATTGCAAGGCGCGCACGCGCTGCTGGGTCCGATCGTACAGTTCACGGTGAGGCTCGAGATACTGCCAGGCTTCGGCGGTGAAGGATTCATCTTTGCTAAAAGAAGGTGCGGGATTTTTCGCATAGTCTTGGAGCTTTAAAAGTGAGAGTCCCGTCAAAGCGTCAGCCATGTATTTTAAGGGCTCAGAAGGTTTAACCTTGGTGAATTGACTTTCTTGAGTCCACAGTTGAATCTTCAGAGGTTTCCATGTGGCTCCTTTGTCCATGGTCACATCAAATCCCAAGCGCAAGCTTTTTTGCTTCATAAAAAACTCCTTCAATGGCAGCTTTATCTAAGAACTTATCGGCGGAAGTTGACTCTTCTTCGAGTCTGGGATTTGGTGAAACAAAACGGAATTATCACGACCTTGGTTTGCACAAAACAGCAAAAAGCAAACTGCCTTGAGTCCTCCAAGTGCAGACAATGGTCGGGAAGGAGAAGACGGATGGTCGGTTTTGGATTTTGGGTGGATGCCCATGGACATATAGCTGACTTGCGTTGGGACGGGCGTCGTGAAGAAGCTCTTTTGGCGGCTCGATCTCAAGGCATTCATTATTTTATGCAAGGCGGGGTGGGACCTGAAGATTGGCAAAGGCAAAAAGAACTTTCTCAAAAACATCCCGGTCATATCGGATTATGTTTTGGCCTGCATCCCTATTGGGTTGCGGACCACGGCGAGGAAGAGTGTGAGGAGGCCCTTGATCAGCTTGCTCGAGAAATCTTTCTGGCTGAAGCTTTGGGCGAAGCAGGGTTGGATTTTCGCCCGGAGATTATCAAGGACTCTCAGGAGCGACAGATTCGCTTCTTTGAACAGCAGTTAGAATTGGCGCAGGCGGCGGCAAAGCCGGTCGTTCTGCATTTGGTGCGGGCTCATGAGGAGGCTCTTCGAGTCATTGATATGTGGGGACTGCCAGAGCAAAAAGGGATGGTTCATTCTTTTCACGGATCGGTGCACAAGGCTGCGGATTTTTTACAAAGAGGGTTGTTTTTGTCTATTGGTGGGCCCGTGTGTCGTCCCAACAACCAGGCTTTGCATCAGGCTGTGCGTGAAATTCCCTTGGAATGGCTTTTAATTGAAAGTGACAGTCCTGACCAGCCGCCACCAGCCTATCAGGGGGTGTTGAATCCGCCTCAGAGCATTTTGGATGTGGCAAGAACTATAGGGGAGTTGAAATCACTTGATCCTATGGAAATTTTAGATATCACTACGGAGAATTTTCGACGTTTAATGAAGACCAAGACCGGGAGTTAATATGGACGCCAGCCACGAATCTTTACCTCAACCTCAGGAAACTCCTTATGTGTTGCACCGACGTTTTGATCGTATGGGCCGTTTGGTCGGTGATCAGACGATGGAAAAGTTGATGCGCTCGCATGTCATGGTGATTGGTTTGGGTGGAGTGGGTTCCTGGGCTGCGGAATCCTTGATGCGCTCGGGAGTGGGAGTGATCACCCTTGTTGACTTTGATGAGGTCTGTATCACCAATGCCAATCGCCAGCTTCATGCGCTTCAGGGGTTGGTAGGAAAGAAGAAAGCTGAAGTGATGGGGGAGCGTTTGCGTAAGAT
Organism: Bdellovibrio sp.; assembly: GCA_039206745.1. Taxonomy (GTDB): domain Bacteria; phylum Bdellovibrionota; class Bdellovibrionia; order Bdellovibrionales; family Bdellovibrionaceae; genus Bdellovibrio. The sequence goes on from JBCECD010000063.1 coordinate 7,206, forward strand.
CAACCCTCAAGCTCAAGTCAATGTCATTGCTGAGTTCTACAATGAAGAGAGTTCAGAGCGTATTTTGGCTTATAAGCCCGATTACATTGTCGATGCGATCGACAACCTGACTGCAAAAACTCATCTTCTGGCCACTTGTCGTGAGCGGGGATTGAATGTTGTCACTTCGGGAGGTTCCGCGGCGAAAATGGATCCGCTGCGTATTAAAAAGGCAGATTTGGCTGACACCTATGCGGATCCGATGGCGGCTCAGGTCCGCAAAATGCTCCGACAGAAGTACGATTTTCCACAGAAAAAATTTGGTATTCCCTGCATTTTCTCTGATGAAATCCCTCTTCAGCCTGAAGAGTTGCATTATGATCAAGGAAAAGGGTTTAAATGCGTCTGCCCTCAAGGGCAAAACAACTTGCATAACTGCGACAGTCGCAATGTCATCTGGGGGACTGCGAGTTTTGTGACAGGGGCTTTTGGTTTAGCCATGGCTTCTCATGTGGTCAATGAGATCCATATGGAGACAAAAGAGGCCGGGAAAAAGGAGACTTTGTGATTGTTTTAGCTTGGTTTTGTTTTTTAGGAGTGGTCGTTTTAGTGGGATTCGGTTTGGTGGCGGCGACTCTGATTCATTGGTATCAGGAAAAAAAGAAGATAAAATCTAACGCATCTTGAGTTTTAAGAGAAACGTGTTAGTGTGCCGATTTCGTAAGATTTGAAGGAGTCAGAATGGGACCTATATCTCAATTTATTGAACATCACTATCGTCATTTCAATGCGGCCGCGTTGAAGGATGCAGCCAAGGGCTATAAAACTCACATTGCAAACAAAGGTCAAATGCTGGTGACTTTGGCTGGTGCGATGTCAACGGCAGAGTTGGGATTGTCTTTGGCGGAGATGATTCGCCAGGGAAAAGTTCATGCAATCTCTTGTACGGGTGCCAACTTGGAAGAGGATGTATTTAATTTGGTTGCGCACAATCATTACGAGCGCATTCCTAATTACCGTGATTTGACTCCGCAAGATGAAGAGAAACTTTTGGAGCGTCACTTGAACCGCGTGACAGACACTTGTATTCCTGAGGAAGAGGCGATTCGTCGTATTGAAAAAGTTGTATTGGAATACTGGCAAGAGGCTGATCAAAAGGGTGAGTCTTACTTCCCGCATGAATTCATGTATAAAATTTTGCTCTCTGGAAAGTTACAACAGTATTATCAAATTGATCCGAAAAATTCCTGGTTGTTGGCTGCGGCAGAGAAAAATCTGCCAATGGTTGTTCCGGGATGGGAAGATTCCACTTTGGGAAATATCTTCGCCGGTCACTGCATTAAGGGCGATGTGAAAAACGTCCATACAGTCAAAAATGGAATTCAGTACATGAAGTCCTGGGCTGAGTGGTACATGGGGGCTTCTAAAAAAGCTCCTGTGGGCTTCTTCCAGATTGGCGGAGGTATCGCAGGTGATTTCCCTATCTGTGTTGTGCCGATGTTGGAGCAGGATTTGGGTTATGAAGAGGTTCCTCTGTGGAGCTACTTCTGTCAGATTTCAGATTCTACAACTTCCTATGGTTCATACTCTGGTGCGATCCCTAATGAGAAGATCACTTGGGGTAAATTGGCGACAACAACACCAAGTTATATTGTTGAATCTGATGCAACGATCTGTGCGCCACTGATTTTTGCCTACGTCTTAGGGCAATAGATCTTCCCGTCCAAAAGAAAATATCTCAGAGGAGATCGAGAACAGCGCTCAAGAGGCGCTGTTCTTTTTTATGGGCCTCAAGATCACTTCATAGATGCCAGCATGGAACTCGCTGGCAGAAAGTGGTTGCAACGACAGAGATTGAGGAAGCTGACCGTCCTCTTTGACGGGATTGCGACCATACAATTCTTCGATGGTCAGCTCTAAAATATCGCAGATGCGAAAAAGATGATCCATTTTGCGTGGCTGTTGCCCAGACAACCAATGATAGATTGTTTTTGCTGGAACTCCTGACAGGCGCGACAAGTGGGCCACGGTCATCTTGCGGTTATCCAGTACACGACGTAAACTCTGACTTAGGCTCATAGAAGACCTTTCGACCAAACCAAGGTCAGTTTTTAAAAAAACTGACGGTTCAGAAACAAAATTCTCGACTTGGAGAGCATTCTCCCAGCTGCGAGAAAATATTTTGTGATTGTCTTATTTGAGCTGAGTGACAACGATAAAAAACAGCCCCTCGATTTGTGTCTATTTGGGCAACAGACAAGCCTATAAGCCGTATGGCCTTTCTAATATAGCGAAAAATCGAAACACATTGCAAGAGCATTTTTTCTCCACTTGATTTTCCCCTCTGGCAGCGCAAGCATGGTGACATGAATATCACAAGTCTGCATATCTATCCTTTAAAGTCAGCGCGTGCGCAAATAGTGAAGTCTTTTGCGATGAATGAATCAGGTCCTGAAGGTGATCGACAGTGGATGTTGGTTGATGACG
>JBCECD010000064.1:0-8531 GCA_039206745.1 Bdellovibrio sp.
GAATTGATCACTGACGAAGATTGGGTTGAGTTCCAACGCGAATGGGCTCGTGCTCGCGCGAAGATCGAAGTGGCTTCGAACTATATCAAGAAGTAATTTAGAACGCGTAACAAAACGACTAGAGCCTTTGTTACGCTAGATTAAGTTTTTATCGCAGAACATAGTTCTGCTGTGAAGAGCCCAGAATTTCATCGAAATACTGGGCTATTTTTTTGCCCGAATCCTGATGACTGAAATACAGCTGCACCACTTTCAAATACTCTTCACTTTGTTTAAACAAGCGAGGAGCGCCGAGATTTATCACGAGAGACTTTTTCTTTAATTCAGCTGGGAAATTGGCAACGAGAGCAGCTGTTTTGGGCCCCGTTATTGTAATCATCTGGATGGAACAGTCCTGCTGCTTCATCCAGTTCATAACAGCTTTGATCTGAAAAGAACCCTTTAAATGATAAGGCTTCACGGTATGAGTGGTGGACTCGGTGAAAGAATCTAAAAAAGAAACAGTGGGCGACAGAACACAGATACTTCGGACCTGAGAAGCAGTGAAGGAAGACGGTTCGCGCACCGAGGTGATATTAGCTTTGATATTCTGACTGAGAATGTTGGACTCAAGTTCAGAATATTTTTGCGAGGTCAGAGAGGACCCATGTAAAAGAGAGGGCTGACTTTGATCGCGACGATAGATATTTGCAAAACCTTTTACGGTTAAAATACGACGAAGCTTTTGATCAATTTCATCCTGGGTGAGCTCGCCTTTTTGCACGGCGGTCTTCACATAGGAAAAAGCTCGCCCCTGGTCAGCAAAAGACCAAGTTAACATGACCACATCGGCTCCTGCTTGTAAGGCGCGAAGAGCCGCGGCTTCAGGACGTAGAACTTTTTTAGATCCTTGCATCTGAAGATCATCGGTGACCACTAATCCAGAGTATTTTAATTTTTCACGCAAAAGATCTGTGACAATGGGACGAGAAAAACTAGCTGGCTCTCGTTGAGGGTCTAAGGCTGGATAGATTAAATGCGAAAGCATGAGAGATGTCATGGAGCCGAGCTCAACATACTTTTCGTAAGGCTTAATATCATTCTGAGAAAGGGATTCCAGAGAGCTTTTGTTTTCGACAATGGCATGATGGGGATCGGATTTAAGAGAGCCGGTTCCGGGAAAATGTTTAGCGGTGGGAACGACATGGGCTCGTAATAGACCCTTGGAATAAGCTGTTCCCAGTTCCGCCACACGCTGAGGATCCGCACCAAAAGAGCGAACACCAATAAAACTCAGCTCTGCAGGATCTGCTAAATCCAGAACGGGTGCGAGGTTCATGTTAAAGCCGACTTCGCGTAAGAACAGACCCGTGTGGTAGCCCATCTCTTCCGCTAATAAAGGGGACTGCGTTTGTCCAATAGCTAAAGCATTCGGAGGAGCTGGGATGATCGGAAGGCGAGAGACGGTTCCGCCTTCCTGATCAATGGCAATGAGAGGTGGCAGCTTCGTATGCTTGTAACTGATGCGATAAAGGGAAGTGTTCAAGTCACGAATCTGTTCTGCACTTTGAATGTTTCTTTTAAAAAGTAAAAAAGCGCCAGGTTTATAACGCTGAATGAAGGACTCAAGGTCAGTGGTGATGGTTTTTTGTGGAAAGCCAACGATGAAGAGCTGTCCGACTTTTTCTTCAAGGGACATTTTGCTGATTTTCTCGTCGAGAATACGCTGGAATTTCGTCTGGGACGCTGGAGAAAGGACGGGAAAAACAAAAAACATAAGACTAAGGCTCAATATCCGCAAGGTTTCCCCGATATACTTATACATAGAACTCAGATTATCACTCGTGTCTCCTCTGTGGAGGCCAAGATTTGTGAGCCAGCATGAAATTGCACCAAGGTCTTAAATCAATAGTGTGTCTTTTGTCGATGCTCCTGAGTGCAGCCACGTCCTTTGCTCAGGAAGAAGTGCCAGAAGAGACGACGAACCCGCCCTTGGTAAGGGTCGAGTTAAGACAAGATATCTTAGCTCCCTATAAAGAACGCCGTGACAACCATGGCCTGTATCTCGCTTTTGACTATGAAGTTCTCAACTTAAAAAATTACGTCTCTACTCTCGATGGTTTAAGTTATGGTGAAATGTTCGGAGAGTCGGAGATTCCGTTGCTGCGTGCGAGCATTGATTATAAATATAATATGTCATTGGGATCTCTGGCTGTGGGCCTTGATTATGCTCAAGGGGAATTGTCACAACAAGTTTCCGGAGTGGATCGAACCTTGAGTGTGACTCGCTATGGAGTGGGTTTGAAGTATGTAGCGGATATGATTGCTGATGAGCCCTATGTCGCGCCCTATATTGGTATTAACTTTTGGCAAATGGACCTCAGTGAGACAAGTCCGACAGATTCTTTTTCTGGCACGACTCAGATAGGATACAACTACACTCTGGGATTGATGGTGCAGCTCAACTGGCTGGATCCGGCGACAGCTCAGGGGGGCGCTTTTGCTTGGGGCCTTGAAAACACCTTTTTAGATCTCTATATCACACAGTATGCTCAAACTTCGGATTCGACAGACCCTAACACCGAGACAGATCTTCTCTATGGCGCTGGTTTGCGTTTAGAATTCTGAGATCAATTTAAGCAAGCGTTCCATTTCCTCATAGACGGCGGACCAGGTGATTTGATTCATCTTGATGTTCAATCTATTGTCTGGAGTTAATGAATATTTTTGTCGTTCACGCATGGCGAGCTGAATAACAGCTTCAGGTTTTATTCGCGTTTTTTCGGTGAATATCAAAGAGACGGATTTGACCCCGGCGCTGATATCCCGCACACCGAGCTCTTTACACTGCCGGCGAATGAGCATCAAGCCCATCAAATTAATCGTGGCATCAGGCAGAGGTCCGAACTGATCGCGCAGCTCTTCCTCAATGCGATCGAGATCCTCTTGAGAACTGATTTCGGCGAGAGCTTTATAATAGCTGAGGCGGATGCGAATATCTGAGATATAGGCCTCCGGAATCATCGCAGGAATGCGCAGATTGATTTCAGGATCTAGTTCGGAGTCATCGATCTTCTCGCCTTTGGCTTCTGCCAGAGCTTCATTGAGAAGATCCATATACATTTCATAACCGACGGAGTTCACATGTCCCGATTGCTCATCACCGAGAATATTTCCACTTCCGCGCAGCTCTAAATCGTATTGAGCGATTTTTATCCCGCTGCCTAAAGCGGTATTCTCCTGAATAATTTTAAGGCGTTCCTGTTGCTCTTTATCCAGCTTGCGATTTCGTGGCATGATCAGATAGCAATAGGCTCGCGTTTTACTTCGCCCCACGCGTCCGCGCAATTGATAGAGTTGGGACAGGCCAAACATGTGGGCTGAATCAATGAACATGGTATTGGCACGAGGCACATCCATGCCTGATTCAACGATCGCAGTGCAAATCAGAACATCGATTTCATGATGGAAGAAAGCCAGCATGGCCTTTTCAAGTTCGTGCTCTTCCATCTGCCCGTGAGCAACGCGAATGCGCGCTTCGGGTACAATCTGTCTGATTTCATCAGCCAGCCCATAGATGGATTCAATACGATTGTGAATAAAATAAACCTGTCCGCCGCGCGAAATTTCGGCGGTGATGGCTTTGCGAATGGTTTCCGTATCAAACTTGGTCACAAAAGTCCGCGTGGGCAATCGATCTACAGGAGCTGTGTTGATCAGACTGAGATCGCGAATGCCGACCAGGGCCATATTCAATGTGCGCGGAATCGGTGTTGCCGAAAGAGTCAGAGTGTCGACGCTGGTCTTTATTTTGCGGATTTTTTCTTTGTGAAGAACGCCGAACTTTTGTTCTTCATCGACAATAAGCAGTCCCAGATCTTTATACTGAACAGAAGATCCTAAAAGCTTATGAGTGCCGACGATAATGTCCACTTTACCGTCTTTAAGATCTTGCTGGGTTTTTTTACTTTCAGCCGGTGGAATAAAGCGATTGAGAACACGAATATCCACAGGCCAACCTTCGAAACGCTTTTTTAATGTTTCGTGATGTTGGAAAGTCAAAACAGTGGTCGGAGCAAGAAGAGCGACTTGTTTGCGAGCTTGTACAGCAAAAAAGGCTGCGCGCATGGCCACTTCTGTTTTTCCAAAGCCGACATCTCCGCAGATGAGGCGGTCCATGGGTTTCGTGGAGTGAAGATCTTTTTCAATATCACCAATGGCCCGCATTTGATCTTCGGTTTCCTCATAGGGAAAACCATTTTCAAACAGAGAAATCTCATTCTCTTTAAAAACGAAGGGCGGGCGGTGGGCTTCGGCTCTTTTAGCATAGAGAGCCAAAAGATCGGCGGCAATGTCGCGAACATGGGCTTTGACCTTGGCTTTGGTTTTCTCCCAGGAAGTTCCGCCCAGCTTATCCAGTAAAGAGGTGGGAGAAGCTCCAGAGAATTTCTGCAACTGGCCCACGCGGTAGACAGGCAGGTAGAGTTTGTCCTTATCCTTGTAAGCGATTTGAATGAACTCAGAGTCGATGCCGCTGATGTTCATGATCTTGAGGCCTTCGTATTGTCCGATACCGTGCTTAATGTGAACGACCAGATCACCGGGCTTTAGATCACCGAAGGCCAGGCGCTTGGCATTTTTTTGAAAATCTTGAGCTCCGGAAGATTCGCGGGCGCGCTGTTTTTTTCCATAAAAATCTTCATCGCGTAAGAAGAGAACTTTCTCTTCATCGAGACGCAAACTTTCAGGTAGCCAGCGTGGGATAATATGCAAGAGTTGCGAGTCTTGGTTTTGAGCCGTCAGCCAGGAGTCCCAGTGATATTCATCCTCGGCAGTCTTCTCCGCCCTCAGCTCCATTTTTTCAAGAGTGAGGCGCAGACGATCTATATGAGATTGGTTTTTGGTGCCGATGAAAATACTATAGCCCTCGGTTTTCCACCGGTGCAGCTTGTTTGCCGCATTTTGCAGCCAAAGCTCTGAGCCTGTAGGATGAGTCAGACTGAGATTGGTAAAATCCTGAGTCAGGGCTGTACGATAATCAACGTGGGTGGTCTCGGCTTCATGTCCCTCCAAGTAAGCCAAGGAGGAAAAATAAATCTGCCGAGATCCTTCGGGAAAAGACAGAGATTCAAAAGCTGTGTAAAGACTTTCCAAATCAGGACGAATGACATGGGAAGAGCTGCCAGCCAATTCAGACTTTAATTCGGCGCCAGTGTTGTCGGCACAGCGAGATATTTCCACCGGATCTAAAAACCAAACATTCACTGCTCCGGGAAAGTGTTGGACAGGAGAATCCAGTTCGCCATAAAAATAGGGCAAAAGAAATTCGATGCCGGGAAAGTAATTTTTCAGAACAAGAGATCGCAACATCTCTTCGGACTCGGATTTATCAACGGCTCTGTTTTCCAAAGAACCGCGCACTCTTTGCAAAAGGCGCTCGTGATTCTCATCTCGGAACAAAACTTCGCGCGCTGGTGTGAGAGTGAAAAAAGGAATCTCCTCGCCGCTACGTTGATCTGCAATATTGAAATAGCGGATAGACTCAATTTGATCACCGAACAGATCTAAACGCAGAGGATGGGGTTCTGCCGGCGAAAACACATCCACAATGCCACCACGCAAAGCATATTGGCCTTTGTCCTCCACCATGGGTGCGGCGACATAACCAAGTGAGGTGAAATACTCAGCCAGATTTTCAGGCAGCTCGTCACCGACCTGCAAACGGCGGGAAAACTTTTGTAAAATCGCAGTCGGCAAAGTCTTTTGCATCAATGCGTCAGAAGAGGCGACAAAAATTTCTCCGCCTTTAGCCTGCTGAGCTTTTGACAAAAAACGCAGGCGATCTGCTACAACCTGAGTATTTGGATACAAACCCGAGTAAGGAGACACATCAAAAGCAGGCAGCAGAGTGCTATGACGAATCGGGTCGAAGAAGTTTAGAAGTTGCTGAAAGCGCAGGCCATCAGCATGACTTCCCACTACAACAAGATGCGGCAAGGCATTGATTTTTTTAGAATAAGATTGAGACAAAAAATAACTAAGGGCCAAGGGAGACGAGGCTCCGGTGACTTGAATATTTCCGCGAGATGTTTCAAAGACTCTGTCCAGGATGGACTCGAGCCTTGTATGGGTTGTTTCGGCTTTCATGGAATGGGCTTATCTTGCCATGCTTATCGCCTTGTTTCCATTCATATTTCTTGGATTTCCGTGACGACGCATATATAACTAATTGAAATCCAAATAATAACGACAACTTTGGAGGGGTCCGTGCCACTCGGTGGAGTCATATTCATCGTCATATTCATCGCTCTTTTTGGAGCACTTTTAGTTTGGGTCGCCACGAAAACTGGCGGCAAACCCGTTTACCATCCGATCAAGTACGAGCCTTATGAGTGCGGTCTGCCTGCACAAAATAAGAAAGATACAAAGGTGTCTGTGAAGTATTATCTCACAGCGATCCTTTTTATTCTTTTCGATATTGAGATCATCTTCATGTATCCATGGGCCATCTCTTTCCGTGAATTCATTGCCACGGGACAGGGCGCTTTTGTTTTCATCTCGATGATGGTGTTCATTGCGGTTTTCATCTTCGGTCTATTCTGGGAAGTGAAGTCCAAAGCTTTGGAGTGGGATTAGTTCAATGGGAAAAGATATTTTTGAAATCACCGTAAACGGTCTGAAATTGGTGGTCATTTTCTTGATGATGGTTCAAGCCGTTCCGGTTCTGGTATGGCTAGAGCGACGTGGTTCCGCGTTCATTCAAGATCGTCTCGGGCCCAATCGCGTAGGTCCTTTGGGTTTGATGCAACTTTTAGCGGATGCTGTGAAGTTCTTGACGAAAGAGAACTTCGTTCCTGATACAGCTAAGCCGCTTTTGTATTATGCGGCTCCTGTATTCGCGTTGATTCCTGGTGCTGTGGCATTTTCGGCCATTCCGATGTCGACGCCTCTGCAAATCGGCACCTTTGAATTGTTCGGCAGCACATGGGGTCCTTACACTTTCCTCATCCAAGGTTATGACATTGGTGTCGGCATTGTTTTTATCTTGGGTATTTCTTCTTTGGCTGCCTACACATTGTTGATGGCGGGCTGGGGTTCTGGCAATAAATACTCTCTGATGGGAGCTTTGCGCGCCAGTGCGCAGACCATTTCTTATGAGTTGGCATTGGGTCTGTCGATTGTCGGCGTGATCATGCTCTATGGAACTTTCAGTTTGACTGAGATGACCTTGGCTCAGCAGGGTCCTTTGAATTTTAACTTCATGGGGCATGCGGTGACTTTAAGTTGGTTGCCAAACTGGGGTATTTTCTATCAACCCTTGGCTGCGATTCTGTTTTTTACGACAGCTTTTGCAGAGTCGAACCGTTTGCCCTTTGACTTGGCAGAGGGTGAGTCTGAGTTAGTTGCTGGTTTCCATACAGAGTATGGCGGTTTCAAATTCAACATGTTCTTCATCGGTGAGTATGGTCACATGATGATTGCTTCAGGCTTGATGGCGTTGTTCTTCTTTGGTGGATTCGGCATTCCTTATCTGTCGGTACAAGAGGTTCAGGAGTGGGCAGCCTCTGCGACAAGTTCTGCGGGAGGGGCGAGTGCCCTGGTGGCCTTGGTTCATTTCTTGTCATTTATGGCGAAATTTTGTTTCTTCCTGTGGGTCTTTATCTGGGTGCGATGGACTTTGCCTCGATTCCGCTACGACCAATTGATGGATTTTGGTTGGAAGACGCTTTTGCCGTGGTCATTGGCTAACACCATTATCACCGCTTTTGTAATTTACATCGCTTCCTTATAAGGAGTTATACCGTGACAGCAGATGCATTTTTATTTTGGTTTTTAGCGATCGTCACTCTGGTCAGCGGCCTCAGTGTCGTGCTTTTGTCGAACCCGATCTATTCCGCCTTGTGCTTGGCGATGACGATGGTGGGAATCTCGGCTCTCTTTGTGACCTTGAACGCTTATTTTATCGCCGGGGTGCAGTTGATTGTTTACGCCGGTGCTGTGATGGTTTTGTTTGTCATGGTCATCATGCTTTTCGACTTAAAGAAGGATTTGCAGGCCTTTACGCGAGGGCGCTTTTCAGGAGCTGTTAAAATTGCTTCAGTCGGTTTGCTTGCGGGCTTAGTGGTGGGAGCCATCACTATGTCTGTCAGTCTGTTGACAGAAAAAACCACAGAGAACCCGGTGACAATGGGAACGGGTATGGAGTCGACCAAAGCTCTGGGCCAACTTTTGTTCTCTAAATACATTTTTGGATTTGAAGCTCTGGGAGTTCTTTTGTTGATCATCGCCGTGGGAGCTGTGGCTTTGGCGCGTAGTAAAGGTGGAACGCATGAACACTGATATCATCAATAATATCGGCTTAACACATTATCTGGTTTTAGCGGCCCTGCTGTTTGTGATGGGTATGGCGGGCGTTTTAGTTCGCCGCAATGTTTTGGTTTTGTTGATGTCTATCGAGTTGATGTTGAATTCGGTCAATTTGACTTTTGTGGCATTTAGCAAATTTTTAGGAATTCTCGATGGGCATATCATGGTGTTTTTCGTCATGTCTA
>JBCECD010000064.1:8541-9630 GCA_039206745.1 Bdellovibrio sp.
GGCGGAAGCTGCGGTGGGCTTGGCCTTGGCAGTATCAATTTTTAAACGATTTAATGAAGTGAACATTCGCTTCTTTGAGCACTTGAAAGGATAAGGGGTTCAGCTGTGAATCATTCTCTTTTAATGGCCCTTGTAATTCTCAGCCCGCTTGTTGGGTTTCTTATCAACGGAGTTCGTTATAAAAAGCACTCCGCAAATGTGGCGGGAACTATTGCAACGGTGGCTGTGGCAATTTCATTTGTCTGCTCGCTGGTGTTGGTGGCGGATCTGGTTTCCATGTCAGCGGAAACTCGTCGCATTGCTGTGAAGTTCTTTGAGTGGATGGCAGTCGATAAATTCAAAGTGGATGCTGGTTTTGTCGTGGATCAGATCAGTGCGATCATGATTCTGGTCATTACGGGTGTTGGAACTTTGATTCATCTCTTTTCGATTGGATACATGCACCACGATAAGGGTGTGGCGAAATACTTTGCCTATTTGAATCTGTTCATCTTCAACATGTTGCTCTTGGTTTTGGGTGACAGCTTGCTTGTGATGTTTGTGGGTTGGGAAGGCGTGGGCCTTTGTTCTTATCTGTTGATTGGCTTCTGGTTTACAGACAAAGAAAAAGCAGCGGCTGGCATGAAGGCCTTCATCACCAATCGGGTTGGTGATGCGGCTTTCCTTTTGGGAATGTTTGTTTTGTTCATCACTTTCGGGACTGTGAACTTCTCCGAATTAAATGCTTTGGCGCCGACTGTGGCAGAGTCTTCTTGGTTGGGGGCTGTGACTTTGGGAACTCTGTTCCTCTTTATCGGAGCCACTGGTAAGTCAGCACAGATTCCTCTTTATGTATGGCTTCCTGACGCGATGGCGGGTCCGACACCTGTTTCTGCTCTGATCCATGCGGCAACGATGGTGACAGCGGGCGTGTACATGATCGTACGTTTGAACTCACTTTTCATCATGGCTCCCAATACAATGATGGTGATTGCTATTATTGGCGCGGCGACAGCTGTCTTGGCGGCAACAATAGGCATGACTCAATGGGATATCAAAAAAGTTCTGGCATACTCCACTGTCTCTCAGTTGGGATATATGTTCTTGGCC
>JBCECD010000065.1:0-8099 GCA_039206745.1 Bdellovibrio sp.
ACATCGTGGTTACCTTCAATGTAAGTAATGCGGGCGCCGGCATTTTTGAGATCGCGAACGGCATCGACGAGCGGCTGGAACATTCTCACGAAAACATTAGAGCCGCCAACCCAAAGATCAAAAATATCTCCGAGTAAAAAGAGATGAACCTAGCGTGGTTCACCCTGCTGCAAAGAATGCAAAAAGCGCAACAGAATTTGTCCGTTGCGCTCTTCCATGTCTTTCAAATGAATATCAGAGAGAAACCAGGCTTCCACTATTCTTTATTCAGATCAAAACCTTGTTTCTTGCGGATAAACGCTGGAACTTCCAAGTTTTGACTCGAAAAAGGAGAGCTCAACACCTCGCGAGCCATGCGACGAGCCTCTTCCAAAGATTGTTGTTCTTGATCCACATTCATGGAAAGCTGCTCAGGATTGCTGTGACGAGCTTTCAGCTCTTGGCTCTCCCTGAAAGCACGCGCTTTCGCCATCAACATATCTCGCGAAGAAACTGAAGATTCCGGTTGCGGGTGAATAGGCGTTGCCACTTCCGATGCAACAGGAGCAACCGGAGCTGCTTGTTGAACAGGAGGGACAGGCTCAACCACTGGCGGAACTTCATGCTGAGGAACCACAGGCGCTTGTGTGTAAGTCATCACTTGCGATTGCACAGTCGCAATCGGAGGCAACTCTGGAGGAGTCATCTGCTGCGGCGGCATTTGCGGCATCTGTGGAGCCTGAGGCATTTGTGGCATCACTGGCATTTGCGGGTATACCGGCATCTGAGGCAGACCTGGCATTTGCGGTATCATCCCCATATTCATGTTACTGAACTGCATCGCTTGTGGATTTAAAAAACTTTGCATCTGATTCACTTGAGCCATGTCATTGACCAATTTGACTTCATGAGAGTCAAAACCTGTCGCAATGACAGTCACGCGAACCTCATCACCCATATTGTCATCAATAACCGCACCGAAGATGATTTCAGCGTCTTCATGCGCAGCCTCTGTGATCAACGTCGTCGCTTCATTCACTTCATAAAGCGAAAGATCAGAGCCACCCGTGATGTTGACAATAATACCAGTCGCACCATCGATTTTCACATTCTCCAAAAGAGGAGAAGAGATGGCTGCCGTAGCCGCTTCCACGGCCCGATTTTCACCTTTAGCCACGCCTGTTCCCATGATAGCGATGCCTTTGGCTGACATAACCGTGCGGATATCCGCAAAGTCCAAGTTGATCAAACCGCGAATATTGATCAGATCAGAAATACCTTTTACCGCTTGCAATAAAACTTCATCCGCTTTTTTGAAAGTTTCCAGAAGAGGTGTTTTTTCCGCAGCGATAGAAAGAAGTTTTTGATTAGGAATGACAATCAGAGTGTCCACATTGTCTTTCAGCTCCTGCAAACCACCTTCTGCATGTTTGCTGCGCTTTTTACCTTCAAACAAGAACGGCTTGGTCACAACCCCAATCGTCAAAGCACCCAGTTCACGGGCGATTTTCGCCACAACCGGAGCACCACCAGTTCCCGTACCACCGCCCATACCAGCTGTGACGAAAACCATATCCGCGCCTTCAAGTTTTTCCACGATTTCATTGTAAGACTCAATCGCCGCACGACGACCCACATCGGGATTCGCTCCCGCACCCAAACCTTTTGTCAAATCCAAGCCAAGTTGAATTTTATTAGAAGCTTTGTTGGCATTGAGTGCCTGGATGTCTGTGTTGGCTACGATGAACTCAACACCGGACATATTAGACTCAATCATTGTTGTGACAGCATTACTTCCACCGCCACCAACGCCCACAACTTTTATATTCGCTCCGATATTGATATTCTCTTCTAGTTCAAACATGTGGATCCTCCCCAGTTAACTCTTTATAGCGCCGGCTTCCTCCGCGAGACGCCTTCCCCGATAAATAATTTAAAAAATCTGTCCAAAAAAATCTTTGATCTTCTTGGTGATTCCATCCAAGGACTCACCAATATTCACTTCTTGTTGTTGTCCCGTGTGGTGCAAATCTTTTCTTTGCGCCAAAGCGTATTGCAACAAACCAACAGCTGCTGCGAATTCTCCAGACTTCACAACATCCGTCAGTCCACCGATTTCACGAGGCACGCCTCGGCGAACCGGCACATCAAAGATAAATTCTCCCATTTCAACTAAACCATCTAACTGACTAGCGCCTCCAGTCAGTACAATGCCCGAACCTAACATCGGCATCAGGCCGCTCATACGCAGATCATTGCTGATGAGATTCAAAGTCTCTTCAGCCCGAGCCTCGATGACATCAGCCAGATCACGGCGTGGAATCATGCGCGCCTTACGCCCGCCCACACCTTCAACTTCAATGGTCTCGTTTTCATTCACCATGGAAGCCATGGCACAGCCGTATTTTTTCTTAAGACCTTCTGCTGAAAATTGCGGAGTTCTCAAACCCACAGCGATATCATGTGTGAAGTGTTGACCGCCCACAGGAATAGTCGAAGAGTGGGCGACACTGCCATTGATAAAATACAAAGCATTGCAAGCGCCGCCACCCATGTCGACCACGCATACACCCAGGTTCTTTTCATCGTTTGCAACAACCGAAGTGGCTGAAGCCAACTGCCCCAGAACCAGGCCAGCAATTTTTAATCCAGCTTTTTCAACACACTTCACAGAATTGTTGATCGCGCTTTGGCCGCCCGTCACGATGTGCACATTGGCTTCGAGACGAATGCCAGACATACCGATAGGATCAGTGATACCATCTTGACCATCTACTTTGAATTCGCGAGGCAAAACATGCAGAACTGTGCGATCCGCCGGAACCGCAACGGCTTTAGCCGCTTCGATCACTCTTTCAATTTCAGAAGCGGTGACTTCACGATTTTTAATCGCAACCATGCCTTTGGAATCAAAAGACAAAATATGTGTCCCAGCCACTCCCACCCAAACTTCAGAGATGGAGTAACCAGACATCAACTCGGCTTCTTCTTTGGCTTTTTTAATAGACTCTGTGGTGGCTTCAATATTGACGACCACACCTTGGCGGATTCCTGTGTTGGGAGCTGTGCCCACACCTGCCACTTCAATTTTTCCGTCGGGATTGACTGTTCCGATAACAAACGAGACTTTGGTAGAACCAATGTCCAAACCAGCCAATACCGGTGCTTTCGGTTTCGATGTACTCATCCTTAAGTCCTCACGGATGCATTACTAATGTCGTCGGACTACCCAATAAAATCATTTTATAAGGGCTAAAGAAGGGTTTTTCCCCGACTTTTATCAGTCCTCCAGACTTAAGCTTAGGGACCCTTACGCAACCTGACAAGGACTTTCTTTGATAGATTTGCGTCTATGACGCGAGCGTCAAACTGATGAACTTCGAGATAATCGACCACTTGGCTGACCCGAGCGGCTTTCAAGGCAATTTGCTCTTCTCCCATTTTCACTTGGATTCCGGTTTTGATCATCGTCATCCAAAAACCTTCTTTGTTGTCATAGCGCACTTCCGAGATCGTCTTCTTGCTGAAAGCTCCCTCATCAGGAATTTCATCGATCACCTTCACCGCTTTTTTTCTCAGCTCCGCTTGCTTCGCAAAAACTTCACCTTCTAACAAGGCCACATCAGGCGCGCGAGGAGATTCTATCGCTTCTAACACCACACCATCACGAATCACAGGCACCAACTTACCAGCCTTGGACATCATAAGAAGTTTGACTTCGTGCGGACGGACGTACACGTCTAAAGTGGCTGGCCAACTGCGCTTCACATTCAAGCGATCAATCCAACTTGACTCTGACACCTCTTCAGAAAATTTTTGCAGCTCTATGTTCCAGAGAGAAAGTCCTTCATATTTCTGTAAATTTTTTTTCAACTCCTCGACCGCTGGCTGGAAAAATGCTTCCTGGCCCACAGGAACTTCTTCCAAGATCACTTGAATTCCATGGATATCAAAGGATCCATTTTGGTTGAGATAATAAAAAATTCCCACCAAAGATGATGGAAGAATCATGAAAGCAAAAATTATTTGTAGCGCGAATTTCTTCACAGCATTTCCCCGCAAAGTCCCGACAGTTCTCGCATTCAGCCTATCAACATTGATTGCAATAATGGACTCCCCAGTGAGCCCCCTCCCACAATCCAGACCTTGGTGTAGCTAAAAAAAGAGCGAACGTGAGTTTATAACTATTTAATTTTAAAAAAGTCCTCCGATAAAAAATCTTGAAGGGAAATACGACTATGAGACTTGGCAGTAAAATTATTTTGAACGTTGCAATCTCCTGTATCGTCTGCACATTGGCAGCAGTAGGGATATCTTCATCCAAAGTGCACTCACAGGGACGCGAACAGTTGGTCAGCAAATCTCAAGCGATTCTCTCTCGTCTGGAATCCACACGCTCTTATATCGCCACCGAAGGTGGTCTAGAGTTGGATTTCAAGAAGGCCGTAGAAGCTCATCCCGATGGCGTTCTGCCTCAAGAAGAACGTTCACGCCTGTTTCGCAAAGTTCCCATTGTCGCCGCTATGACAGTGGGTTTTGAAAATGCCGAGCGAGATAACTACACCTTCCGCGTTTTTGCTGAAAAACCTCGTCGTAAAGAAAATTTGGCAACTCAACATGAGTTGGAGATCTTAAAACGCTTTGAGGTTGACCCAAATCTAACCGAATGGGTCGAGGATGGTAAAAAAGCTGTGAGTGTCTTTCGTCCCATTCGTCTGGCTGCTACTCAAGGATGTCTTTTATGTCATGGCGATCCCACTTCCAGTCCTTGGGGTAATGGCAAAGATATTCTCGGCCATCCCATGGAGAACTGGAAAGATGGCAAGCTTCACGGTGTCTTTGCTGTTTCCTCCTCCACTGCACAAGTTGAACAGGCAGCAATGAATACCACTCAATCTATATTTTTATGGGCCTTATTCATCACTCTGGGAATTTTGGGTGTTTCTTTTTATTTCGTTCGTGGCCCCCTCAACGCCCTGCTCGACTCCATTGAAAGCCTTAATGCGGCTCGCACTCAAGTTTCCACCACAGGTCAGGAAATCCTCACCTCCAGCCAGAGCTTGAGCAACTCCGCGGTTCAAGCCGCCGCCTCCATCGAGGAGACGTCCGCTTCAACAGATGAAGTTTCAAGTCGCATTAAATTAAACTCTCGTCACGCCGAAAACGCCCGCGATCTGGCCCAACAAGCACAGAACAAGGCTCGCATAGGAGAAGAGGAAGTCAGCAAACTCACTGCCTCTATGGATGAGATCTCCGCCAGCTCCAAAAAAATCGAAGAGATCATCACAGTCATCGATGATATCGCTTTCCAAACCAATCTACTCGCTCTCAATGCCTCCGTCGAGGCCGCGCGAGCCGGGGAACATGGAAAAGGCTTTGCCGTAGTCGCAGAGGCTGTCCGCGGCCTGGCTCAACGAAGTGCCACCTCCGCCAAAGAGATTTCTCATCTGATCAATGAAAGCGTCAGCAAGATTGAACAAGGCCACAGCGTCGTCATCTCCAGTGAAAAATCATTGAAGGAAATCGTGAAAACAATCGAACAGCTTTCCGCTCTCAACACCGAGATCTCCAATGCCAGCACAGAACAAGACAGTGGCATCAGTCAAATCAACAAAGCTCTTTCTGAAATGGATAAGTTGACTCAAGATAATGCCGCCGCCGCAGAGGAAGTGGCTGCCTCCTCAGAAGAGCTGGCCCGCCAATCCAATGTTATGGATAGAGCCGTCGTTCGTTTGAATGGCATTATTTCAGGAAAAGTCCATGGCAAAGAATTCCACAAAGGAAAAGCGGCGTAAGTTTTGACGCTCACCGTGCTGCGAGGGCGGCACGGTCATTCTATTCTCAGAGTCTACTGAGAACCTCAAGACCCAGCCTCCAACCATCGCCGGCTCCTAAGGTGATAAAGACATCTCCCTCTTGCAGCTCCGCCACAATTTTTTGTGCGGAATTTTCATCCCGTACAAAATACTGCGCGTTCTCATGTTTCATATCCTGCACCAGTTTTTCACTGGTAATACCCGGTATCGGACTTTCCCCTGCCGGGTAAATATCCGTCAAAAGCACCTGATTCGCCTCCATAAAAGCCGTCGTGAAATCATGCCAGCAATGTTGTGTACGAGAATAGCGATGAGGCTGAAAAAAAACCACCAGGCGACCCTTTGGGAACTTTTCCCGGAAAGCCTGCAAAACCGCCCGCACTTCTGTGGGGTGGTGACCGTAATCATCGTAGACTTTCACACCGCGCTTTTCACCTTTGTAGTGAAAGCGTCGATCCACCCCTTCATATCTGTCCAAACCTTTCGCACAGGTTTGAATGGGAATTCCAGCAGCCACCCCGGCGCAAATAGCTGCCACAGCGTTGAGGGCATTGTGCCGCCCCGGAACCTTGAGATGAAATTCACCGACAAAATCACGAGAATTTTTAGTGGGATCGTTGCGATAGAGATAATACTTTCCATTTTCACCTGAAAGAATCAGATCATTCTTCTCATCAAACCCGTAATACAGAATTCTTTTGGGAAAGTGTTCGAAAATCTGTCGTACCAAGGGATCATCTCCGCACGCAATCACCTCACCATAGAAAGGAACCTTCAGAGCAAAATCATAAAAGGCCTTCTGCAAGTTTTCGAAAGTCTTGAAGTGATCCAGATGATCCGAATCAATATTTGTGATGATAGCTATCTCCGGCGACAGCTTATGAAAGCTGCCATCAGATTCATCGGCTTCCGCCACTAACCATTCACCGGAACCCAACATCGCTGTGGATTTAATCAGCTCAAAACGACCGCCCACAACAATTGTGGGACTGAGTTGAGCTTCGAGGAAAATAGCTGAAGTCATGGATGTGGTTGTTGTCTTTCCATGAGTGCCGGCAACAGCAATTCCGCGTTTCAATCGCATGATCTCAGCCAGGGCTTCCGCTCGCGGAATCAACGGAATCTGCCGCGCTCGGGCCTCGGAAATCTCAGGATTGCCGTACTGAATGGCACTGGAATACACCACCACATCCGCATCGCCAACATTGGCGGCAGCATGACCCTTGAAAACCTTGATACCCAATTCCTTCAAGCGTTCCGTATTGGCATTTTCCGCCAGATCACTTCCGGAGACTTTGGCTCCGATATTATGAAGCAACTCCGCCAGTCCGCACATTCCAATACCGCCGACTCCGACAAAATGAAATTTGGCATGTTGTAATTTCATTGCAATATTTCCTTCGCGATCCGGGTCGCCGCCTGAGGGGTGTAAAAACTCTTTATATTGCGAACCATTTGCTCTCGTAAAGCTTTATCGTGACGCAAGGATTGAATTTCTGAAATCAATCTCTGCGGAGTGAGCTCTTTTTGCAAAATCATTCTTCCCGCGTTTTGAGACACCAAACTCTCCGCATTCTTTTCCTGATGATTATCCGCTGCGGGAAGAGGAATGATAATCGGAATAATACCAAAAGCCGCCGCTTCCGCAATAGAACTGGCCCCCCCCCGACTGACTATCACATCGGCCCACTGATAGTATTTCGGCATATCAAAAATAAACTCAAAGGGCGCCACAGGACAAGGAGCTTGCTCATATTTAGCTTTGATATTGACGTAATCCAAACTGCCCAACTGATGCACGACGGAAAGATTCTGAACCCAATCCCCTCCCGACATAATCGCCTCATTCAAACAGTTGTTGATCGCGCGCGCGCCCTGACTGCCACCGAACGCCAAAAGATGAAAGGACGCCTCACCATGTGGGGAGTGCACCGCCTCTTCGATCTCCGCCCGCACCGGCATGCCAGCTTGAATGATATTATTACTCTTCAAATGCTTTTTAGCTTCAGCAAAGACAATAAAACATTTATCGACAAATCGAGATAGCAGTCGATTCGCCATTCCCGGCATGGCATTCGGTTCCCAAATCGCCGTATTAAATCCGATAATACTTGCGGCGAGCACAAAAGGCCCCGAAGCATAACCGCCCACCCCTATCACATAGAGAGGTTTCAATTGACCTAAAAGACGAAAAGACTGCCAGAGTCCCATCGGCATCCGCAGCAGCGTTTTCAATTTCTGCCAAACACTTTTTACATTCAACTTGCCTGATTCGATCAGATGCAAAGGGAAACCTTCGCGGGG
>JBCECD010000065.1:8109-9602 GCA_039206745.1 Bdellovibrio sp.
CAACTTTTGAATCGCTCTGGCAATGGCAATCCCCGGATAAATATGCCCTCCGGTACCACCGCCAGCGATCACAACAGTTTTCTTACTCATGAACTCTCTCTTTCGAACGCGCCCAACGCGATCCGAAACGTCGGGAAAACTTATCTTCTTCCATCGAATTTTCTATATTCAAAATCAAACCAAACATAAAACACAAAGACAGCAGAGAACTGCCGCCATAACTCAAGAATGGCAGAGTCAGACCCTTGGTGGGCAACAAGCCCATCACCACACCGGCATTAATGAAAACACTAAAAGCAAAAGTCACAGACAACCCCAAAGCCAAAGCCCGCTTAAAGGTGTCTTCAGTTTTCACTGCAATTTGAATTCCGCGGAAAATCACAAAGCCATACAGAGCCAGTAATACCAAGAACCCGACAAATCCCATCTCCTCACCAAAGACCGCCAAGGTGAAATCCGTATGCGCCTCTGGTAGGAAAAAAAGTTTCCCCTGTCCTTGTCCCAAACCAACGCCGGTCAAACCACCCGAGTGAAAACTCAGCATACTTTGAATAACCTGAAATCCCTTTTGCTCTGGATCAGACCAAGGATCTAAAAATGCCAGAACCCGCGCGCGACGATAAGGAACGGTCATGACAAGGAAGTAAAAAGCCGGTATCAAAACACTCATTGCGGCGATGATATATTTCCATTGCAAGCCAAAAGCAAAAAGCAATGTCACGCCCACCATCAATATAATCGCAAAGGTTCCGAAGTCAGGCTGCTTTAACAACAAGCCCAAGGGCAACATCAAAGCCAGCACCAGCCACGGCCACGTCACTCGTCCCAGAAAGTTTTCTTTTCTTACAATCAAGCTGGCAAACCACACACTGAATGCAATCTTCAGCAGTTCTCCCGGCTCAAAGCGCATACCGAAAGGCAGTTGGATCCAGCGCAACGCTCCCCCGACCCGCACACCCAAGCCTGGAATGTATGTGGCAGCAATGGCACACGTGGCGACAAACCACAGAACCCATCCGTATTTTTCAATATAACGAAAAGGAATGTGAACAGTGCCAACCAAAACTGTGAACGCCAATATGACAAATAACATCTGCCTTTTAAAAAAGAACAGTCCATCCCCATAAGATTCGATCGCGAAGATAAAACTGGATGAGTAAACCTGAACCAGCCCGACTCCTAATAAAGCAATAATGGCAAGAAAGAGACTGCTGGATAGATAACGTAGCATTCGGAACACTCCCCGCGCCGTCAGATCAATCGGCTGCTTTCTCAGTTGCCAGAGCTGCTGTTTTCTTTTCAGCTTTGCCTGCTAAAGCGCAGCAATACATAACGCCGGATTGGCCAGAGGAATTCTTATAATCAGTAATAGAGAAGTTTTTATTCGCTTCACAACGACGGGCCATTTGCAGATTCAGCTCAACATCCAAATCAGGGAAGAGATCTCCACTGAGAAATTCACAAAACAATCCAGAAGAGTTGGAGGCTTTTTA
>JBCECD010000066.1:0-9543 GCA_039206745.1 Bdellovibrio sp.
GCCGCCCAACATCACTAGCTTCAACATGGCAAGCCTCCATCCTCGAGAGGTCAGGCAATGTCTGGTTTTCCAGTTGCCGGAGCCTGTTATCCATATCGTTATTTTCCAGTTGCATGTTTTGTAGTTGAATGGTGTAAAAATTTTTCCAGCCGGCTTTTACGAATGCGTTGAAGAGAGTCCATATCAATAATCAAGCCCACGATTCTTCTCTGATCGACCTTAAACAGAGCCTCGGGCAAAGGTGTGTCGAGCACCAGGGGGACATTGGCTACTTTCCAACCTTTATGGCTTAAAAAAATCGAAAGAGGTGTTTTGCTGGTTCGGGATATGCCCACTAAAATGATGTCAGCTTTATCCAGTTCAGCGAAGGTTTTTCCATCATCATGTTTAACGGTGTATTCAATGGCCTCGATGCGTTTGAAGTATCTTTCGTCCACAGCACGTAAAGCCCCGACATGAGCCTCCGAGTGCTCACCAAAAAAAGTATCGAGTGTGCCAAGCAGAGGGCCCAATAAATCAAAATAAGGAATCCCTTTGCTGGAAGCCATCTCATGAATTTTGTTGCGCAGATGCTGACTGGCGACGGTGTAGGCAAGCATGCCTCGGCGCTCAAAGCACTCTTCAATCACAGCTTCCGCTTGGACTTCATTGCGCACGTTTTTGCAGCGAATGATATTGATGTCTTTATTGGAGTATTGCACCAGGGCTGCGCGAATCATGGTGGCCGCGGTTTCACCGGTGCTGTCCGAGACGATATAAATGGTGTAGGTTTTTCCAGTGGCGTCGCTCATCAGTCAGCAAATCCATTGATAAGAGCTTTACGAATATGCTCCGTGTGTTCTTTCAGCCAAATATCAGGCAGACTAGAGAGCAAAACAAAAGCAAAATCAGGGCTGACTTTGATCAATAAGCAGGAGGTGTTCTCTTCAGGATCTAAAAAAGAGAGCTGAAGTTTCTGTAAAAGTGTCTTGGCATCGGTCTTCAATACAGCCATAAAACTGGCAGTCGGTAAAGAGATCGCAGGACGAGAATTGTTTTTGATCAGGCGAGATTGGCCTTTTTGAAAGAGAGCTTGTCCTTTCCAGGAGCCGTCGTGATTTTCCAACAAAACACCCGCATCAAAAAATAAAGCCAGACGGGAAAACACCACAATGGAGCGATCAATATGATCTTCAGGCAGTCCCTGCGACAGGCCACGGATCAAGGCTAAATCTTGAGAGGCCTCGAAGGCCGCACGTCGAGCTTCATCCTCTTCGCTTTTATGTTCAAAATCATTTTCGAGAATGGATTCAAAGCGACGTTGAAGTCGAGTGATTTGGGACACGAGGGTTTGCGAAAGTTTTTCCATGCATTCTATTTTGAGCAGGATTTAATGCTTAATCAAGCACGACTGTGAAATCTTGAACTTTGTGAAGGGCTTGCCAGACAAGCTGAAGGTTCCCGGTACTTTGTCCAGGTGGTAAAAAAATGCGCAGTGTGGGTTCGCGTAGGTTCTGCCAAATATTAAAAACAGATGAAGTCCACGGCGTGAGTTCCGATTGCCAGGGAACGATCACAACCCATTTATTGGGAAGCAAGCCTTCGGAGGCAATCATCAGAGGCGAGAGGGCGGAAGAGGCCGATTCGGAATGTAGAAAAGAGAGTTCTGTCTCGGCCAGAAT
The DNA here is from genome assembly GCA_039206745.1 of Bdellovibrio sp. Taxonomy (GTDB): domain Bacteria; phylum Bdellovibrionota; class Bdellovibrionia; order Bdellovibrionales; family Bdellovibrionaceae; genus Bdellovibrio. Next base: position 1,662 of record JBCECD010000066.1, read on the forward strand.
TTCATTCAATGGCATTTTTGTTTGCAGAGGGATGTGGCGAGAGGATTTGCAGACCTGAAAATTCAAATACCAATCCAGGCGGGCTGTCCACTGCGAGCTTTGCAAATCCGGAACGATCCAAAGATCAGATCCGGGGTTGAGGGCGCTGGCTTGGGACAGAACGCTGATGGCCATCAGGACACCTTGCTAACTTGATCCAAAAGACCGTTCACGAAGCTAGCAGATTCCGTGGTGCCATATTTTTTGGCGATTTCCACAGCTTCGTTGATGACGATATTTTCTTTGATCGGTGACTCGGCCACTTTCATTTCATAGACAGCAATGCGCAGGATGTTGCGATCGATTGTCGCCATTCTCTCGACTTTCCAATGCGCGCTGGAGCTCTGTATTTTGGCATCAATCGTTGTTTTGTTCGCATTCACGCCCTGAACCAGGGAGTCAGCGTATTCAATCACTTCATTATCTAAGGACTGTTCGAAAACTTCGAGGAGAGTTTGGGAGCTGATCTGAGGAGCAAACTCAGTTTGAAATAGGATTTGGAGTGCGAGTTCGCGGGCTTGTCGTCTTGCTGTCAGTTTCATGGTTTGGCTTTTTCTCGCTTTCAACAAAGTTTATCGCTGTCAGACTTAATTGTGGATTACTGGCATCGACAAAATCAAGTAATTCAGCATCTTCAAGAGTTTCCACGAACTCTTGCACATCTTTAAAGGTTCTGTAAACGCTGGCAAAACGAATATAGGCCACGTCATCCAATTGCTTCAGTTCGGCCATCACTTTTTTCCCGATCAGGCGCGAAGAGATTTCGCTCTCACCGCGATTGATCACCCAAGCTGAGATTCTCTCGACCACGCCTTCAATTTGCGCCAAGCCCACGGGGCGTTTTTGGCAGGCAGCCTGAAGACCTTTGAGAACTTTTTCTTTGCTGAAGGGTTCACGGCGTCCGTCTTTTTTGATGATAAAGGGGAAAGCCAACATGATCGTTTCGACAGTCGAAAAACGGGCCTTGCACTCGAGGCATTCGCGGCGGCGGCGGATGCTGCCGTCCTTCTGCACTCGGGTGTCTAAAACTCTGTCATCTGCATGTCCACAAAAGGGGCATTTCATAGTCTTTGGTCCCGTCCTAAAGCTGTCAGGAGATTAGGGAGCCTCGCTTGAGGAGTCAACGGATGCCAGTTAATAACTCATTGTGTTAGGGGGGCTTAACGTGAGGGGAAAAAGCTGGTTACAATAAAAGCAGCTTATTGAGGTGCGTGTGAAGATTTTTTTACTCCTATTAGGTTCTTTTTTTTCGCTGACAAATGTTTGGGCTCAGAATTCAGATCCCGTTGTAGGGCGGGATGCGGCTGCACGGTATTTTGAACCCCGTCAACCGGCGCAGAGTTCTGTAACAGGTTCTACGGATCATTATCTGGCTCTGCATTTCGGGCGTTATATGGCTTCGCAGTCCTATGACTGGGGAAAAAATGGGCAGGAGGACGATGTAGGGAACAACACTTTTGGTGTGACCTACCGAGTGGGCGAATGGCTCAACTCCATGGATATGAATCTGCGTATTGATTACAGCGAGTTTGATGTGGGTCGAGAGGATGCGAGCAAACTTTCTTTTCTTCCTCTGATCACCTTTCCCGATGCCTCTTCTCGCTTTCCTTTGTACTTCGGAGCGGGTTTAGGTTTGGGAATCTTTTTCCAACAAGCTTCCAGCAAATCCGCTCTGTCTTTGGATTATCAGTTGGTGGCGGGAGCACGTTTTTTCAATATCTATGAAAACACTGGCTTCTTTGTCGAAGCTGGATTAAAGAACCATCTGCTTTTGCTGTCCTCAGGTCAGCTGAATGGAACCTTTTTAGCCGCAGGATTGGTATTTACATTTTGAAAATTCATAAGCATCTCGTAGAGCAAGTCATCGGAGCCCTGGATGAAATCTTTGAACAGGGTCATTACGCCGATAAAGTGATAGAAAAAAATCTGAAGTCGCAGAAAAAATGGGGCTCTCGGGATCGTAAGTTTTTTGCTGAAACCGTCTATGAAATTGTGCGCTGGGAGAGGCTGTTGGCCTATCTTGCTGACGACAATGATTTCTGGAAAATCTGGGGCGTCTATTGGGTCCGCCAGGGATATGAATTGCCGGAGTGGCCTGAATTGAGTGAGTTGAATGTCGACGCGGTTAAAAAACGTCAGAAAGACATTCCTTCTTTTGCCATCGCTCAAGCTATTCCTGACTGGATGTTTGAGCGCGGAACGCGAGAACTGGGTGACGATTGGAAAGAGATCGTACGAGCTTTGAACAAACCGGCAGAAGTTTTTCTGCGTGCCAATACTTTAAAGGCGCAGACCGACGATGTGCTCAAGGCTTTGCAGCAAGAGGGCATTCACGCTCTGAAAGTTTCCGCAGATCTGCCCCAGGCTGTGCGTTTGACTGAACGAAAAAATGTCTTCATCACCGAGGCCTTTAAGAAGGGCTTGTTTGAAGTGCAAGATGCCGCTTCCCAGGTTGTGGCTCCTCTTTTGGGAGTGGAACCAGGTCATCGTGTGATAGATGCCTGTGCCGGAGCTGGAGGCAAGAGTTTGCATCTGGCCGCATTGATGCGCAATAAAGGTAAAATTATCTCCCTCGATATTCATGAGTGGAAGCTGCAAGAGTTGAAAGTGCGCGCGCGACGTGATGGCGTCGATATCATTGAAACACGAGTTATTGATTCCACCAAAGTGATCAAACGCATGTACGATTCTGCGGACCGTGTGCTGTTGGATGTGCCTTGTTCCGGGATAGGAGTTTTGCGCCGCAATCCTGATTCCAAATGGAAATTAAATAATGATGAAATTGAGCGTCTGCGCGAGCTTCAATATGAAATTCTGACGAGCTACTCTCCTCTGGCCAAAAAAGGAGGGCGTTTAGTCTATGCGACATGCAGCGTGTTGCCGAGCGAAAATGAAAAGCAAGTGGAAAGATTCCTTCAAGAACATGGGGAGCAGTGGGCTTTATTAAAGCAAATTCATCTGCGTCCGGATCGAGAGGGCTTTGACGGCTTCTATGCAGCCCTCTTAGAGCGTAAACAATAGGCATATTTTTTACACACAGGGACATGAGGCTTTTTCATTTGAAACGCCTCATCCCCCTTGGTATGACCCTCGGCAGACAATAAAGGGGGTCCACATGATTCGATCAATCGTAGCATTAGCAATGACTTTGGGAATGGCTTCTACATCTATGGCTGTAGACAAGGCTTATTTCGAAATTAAAAATGTGAAAGTCACAGACATCACAGAACAATACGCGCAAAAAATGGAGCTGTTCAAAAAAGACACAAACACTTTGAACGAGAGCTGTGATTCTTCTAATTTGCCTTTCGTGGTGAGAAACTCCACTCAGGTTTCTGAGGCAGTCAATCCATTGAATGCAGTTGAGTTGATCGTGGATCAAATCATCAATATCGGTAAAAAGATTTTCGCAGTTGTCAATGCGGGTCGCCCTGTTGTGAACGTGCAATTGGATACAGCGAATGCTTTGCCTCGTGGTTTGACTTGCTGGTCTGATTTGACAGGCTGGAACATTCCCCACTCTAAAGTTTACAATGTTCAGTATGAAAATGGTTTGGGAATGACGGTTGTCGATTTCTCTTACCGTGTGAGTTTCACAGCGGGTGGTTCTGCTGATGGCGTGGGTCAATACATCACCAATGCGACTTTCATGCCTGCAAACGTTTCTGTAGGTTGGGGCTTCACTTTTGATGCAACAGCAGCGATTCCTTCTGTATTCAACACAGGTTCAAAACAAAATCCTGTAGCCGGAATGCAAATGAACATGGAGTGGAAAGTGACTTCTCCTGTGGCTTACGAGCAAGGCACAGAGAGCTACTTCGTAAGTGGTCAAAACAAATTGATCCAATTGCAGTAATCGGAAGAAAAATTGTTTCTGACTTTGATAATGGCGTGAGTGATTATTTAGATAAGAGCGCAAACGTCATTATATTTGAGGTTTTAGAAGAAGATTTTAAGGCCTGACCTAATCCCTGTGCGATCGGTGACAGTGTCATCCGCCGCAGCAGGGATTTTATTTTTCTGGCTCTCCTTGTACCAGCTGCCGAAGATTCTCAGAACTTTAAAGTCTATATAAAGCCCTGCTTCGGTGAGATTTCCTTCGACATCTCCTAATTCATCCGTGGAGGTGGGAAGGAAATAACGATATTTTCCGTCTAAACCAAAATATTTTGTTAAATAAACCTGAACAGAGGCCTGGGCGAATTGCTGTGTGAGCCGGCCTGAATCCTCACTGTCGCGAGTGCGCTGGCCATAGTGAATAGTAAAAGAAGTATTTTGAATAGAGTTCCCCAGGAGGCGGATGTTGAGCATCCCAGCCAGGTCATTGTATTTTTCCGCCGTATTATTTTCATATTCTCCGCTGACTCCGACAAACTGGGCATAGGCTGCGAACTCCCCGGAAAAAGAGGTGGCGGATTCACTGTCTGAGGATCCTTCGACTTCTGTTTTGAAAGAGTTGTAAGCACCTCCGAGCATGAACTCGAAAGGTGAAGGTGAATTGAAGGAAAGCCACATATCCATCATGCGGTTGCGATTTTTCATTTCGAGCCATTCCGTCAGAGACCAACGGCTCTTTTCACGGTTGGCGGCCCGTTGAGTGAAGTCAATCCCACTGCCCCAGCGGCTTTTGCTTTGGGCGAAGCTGAGATCTGAAAAGCCTATAATGCAGAGTAGAAGCAGAGATGAAAACCTAGACATGGTCCTATTTTCTCGCTTTTATGGAGTGAGGTCTAAGAAATCCCGCGTTGATACAGTTTTAACGTCTCAGAAAAGGATACGTTGTGGTTCATGATTTTGATCCCTTTGCTTTAAGAATTTCCGGTGATTTTGGTATTCGTTGGTATGGCTTGTCTTATATGGCGGGTTTCATCTGTGCTTATTTGATTATTCGTTGGCTGGCGCAAAGACAGCGCACGGGTTTGACTTCGCAAATGGTGGGTGACTTTGTCACTTACGCTGCGATTGGAACTTTGGTGGGTGGAAGATTGGGCTATGTTTTGTTCTATGGCCCGGATCTTTTCATGAAGTTTAAATCGACCTTTCCCTATTGGGGAGTTCTGGCTGTCAACGAAGGTGGGATGGCAAGTCACGGAGGCATGATCGGGATCGTGGTGGCGAGCTTGTTGTATGCCCGTAAGTATTCAGTGAATGCCCTTTATCTGTTTGATTTGGTGGCGGTGACGGGTCCTGTGGGTATTTTTTTCGGGCGCATTGCCAATTTCATCAACGGTGAATTGGTCGGCAGACCCTGTGATCCAAGTTATCCTTTGGCGGTGAAATTTCCTCAAGATATCGGTATGTGGCCCTCTCAAGAGACAGGCCGCCTGCCAGATCTGGCTCCTGTGGTCGAGAAGTTGGGAATAGGTCGAGAGCAATGGTTGGAGTGGGTGGAAAAACTTCGCATGGACGGTGTGGCTCGCGAGAACGTCTATGGCGCTTTGACTAAGATTGTTGAGTCTATTCAAGAGGGAAATACGGCGGTGAAGGAAGCTCTCGCTCCTCTGTTAACACCGCGCTATCCGTCTCAGCTTTTTGCAGCCTTGGGTGAGGGGTTGATCCTCTTTTTGATTTTATTTTTCCTCTGGCGTAAACCGCGTAAGCCGGGCTTTATTGGGGCGTGTTTCATTCTTCTTTACTCTATCGTGCGGGTGGTGGATGAACACTATCGGATGCCTGATGCCCACATCGGATTTCAGTGGCTGGAGTTGACTCGTGGTCAATGGCTCAGCATTGGTATGTTCATTGTCGGTTTGATCATGATGTTTGTCTGGACACGTGCCAGCTCTTTGACGATTCCGGGATGGAGCCGTGGTCATAGTATTAAACTCAATCGAAAATAAAGCACCATAGGTGGTGTCCGATTCGGCAAAAGACTGCAAGAAAACAGTCTTTTGCCTGGAACTTCATCTTTTAACAGCCTCTGTTTTGTAAGATCACAATGAAAAAATCGCAACTTGCCGCCGAAGGTGAGGGAGGCTTTTACTTAGGTGATCACAAACAAAGGAGTATTCAATGAAATCTTTATTTAAAGGATTGATCGTTCTGTCAATGGTATGGGGTGGAATGGCCTTCGCACAAAATCTTTCCGACGCGGATATCGGTGAGATTATGAAAGTTGTGAACGACGCAGAGATTGATGCTGCAAAGGCTGCAAAATCTCGGGCTGATCACAAAGAGGTGCAAGATTTCGCGAAGCACATGATTGATGAGCACGAAAAGAACATCAAAGAAGGCAAAGACGTCTTTAAAGAGGCCAATATCAAACCTCGCTCCAATGACACAGCTAAAAACATGAAAGAAGATGCAAAGAGAAAATTGGATGATTTAAAGAAACAGAAAAAAGGGGCGGAGTTCGACCGAGCATATATCGGAACTCAAGTTTCCATGCATCAACAAGTTCTCAACGAACTCAATCAGGTTTACATCCCAGCGACGAGAGATCCTCGCGTAAAAGCTTATTTGGAAAAGACTCGCGATCACGTTCAACAGCACTTGAGCAAAGCCCAAGAGCTGCAGTCTAAATTGGTTCAATAATTTCCAATATAAAGAGGGGGCTTTCAGTCTCCTCTGATTTCTCCGCGAAACTGCTTTTCCGAGATGTTTTCGCTCTCAAGCTCGAATGACACCGCCTCGGAAAAAGAGGCCTATTTCAAGAGAGCACGAACTCTATAGCCCGGCGCACAAATGCCTCCAATATTTCATTGATACCAAGCACTTGCCAGTGTTCTATCTTGCGGCATATGTTACGGCCTGGCCGTTTATTATTTTTACTTTTCTGGAGGGAGACTTCATGTACCAGAATGTAGATTCACAAGACAAAACCACTAAGACCGCAGCGGTTCCGCAGAAATTTGTATATTTCTTTTCTGCTGGTGAGACCGAGGGAAATGCGGGGATGAAAAACATCCTGGGCGGCAAGGGTGCCAACCTTGCTGAGATGACTTCTTTAGGAATTCCAGTGCCTCCGGGCTTCACTATTTCCACAGAGATTTGCGCTCATTACTCCGAAGCTGGAGGAAAGTTACCAGACTGGGTGTGCCCTGCGGTGATCTCGGCTATGGAAAAAGTGGAAACTAAAATCGGAAAAAAATTTGGTGATGTGAACAATCCTTTGCTCGTATCGGTGCGTTCAGGTGCGCGCGCTTCCATGCCGGGAATGATGGACACGATCTTGAATCTGGGACTCAATGATCAGACCGTTGAAGGTCTGGCAAAGTCCTCCAACAATCCTCGCTTCGCATGGGATTCCTATCGTCGTTTTATTCAAATGTATTCAGATGTTGTGATGGGTATGAACTCTTCTTTGCTGGAAGTGACTCTCGAAGATTTGAAAGAAGAAAAGCACTATAAGCTCGATACAGAGATGACTGTTGATGATTTGAAACTTCTGGTGAAAAAGTTCAAAGAGCTTGTTCATCAAATGACAGGTCAATCTTTCCCTGCGGATCCCTGGGAGCAATTGTGGGGAGCGATCTCGGCTGTATTCCGTTCTTGGAATACTCCGCGAGCTATCACTTACCGTGAGTTGCACAGCATTCCGGCGAGCTGGGGAACTGCGGTGAATGTGCAGTCCATGGTTTTCGGGAATATGGGGGATGACTCCGCGACGGGCGTGGCGTTCACGCGCAATCCTTCCACTGGTGAGAAAGCTTTCTTTGGAGAGTTTTTGATCAATGCTCAAGGGGAAGACGTGGTGGCGGGAATTCGCACGCCTCAACCTATTACCAAGGTGGCGGCTGCTGCTGCAGGACTGCCTTCTTTGGAAGAGGCTTTACCTAAGGCTTATACTCAGTTGGTGGAGATCTATAAAAAATTGGAAGCTCACTATCGTGATATGCAGGAT
>JBCECD010000067.1:0-9506 GCA_039206745.1 Bdellovibrio sp.
TCCTCAGACCATGCAGCTGGGGAACTGGCCTCAAACTGTAGGCGTCACTTTTTCCGTGGATCTCCTGAGTGCCACCCTGATTCTGGTCTCCTCCGTAGTCGGCTTGTGCGGGCTGATGGCAACACTCGGATTTTCTTCAAAAAAAGAGGAGCTCCGGGGACTGCACTGTTTTTACCACTTTATGATGACGGGAGTCCTCGGTGCTTTTACCACTTCCGATATCTTCAATCTCTATGTTTGGTTTGAAGTGCTCTTAGTAGCCTCCTTTATTTTAGTTGGCTTATCACGGAAGAAGAACTCTTGGGCTGGGGATTATAAATATTCGGTTTTAAGCATCGTAGGTTCTTTTCTTTTTCTTCTGGGCATTGCCTTGCTCTACTCAGCAGCAGGCTCCCTGGATTTTGCAACTTTGCATCGCTGGCTGAGCCAGCACTCCTCCACTCTCAGCGCACAGTTAGGTGGAGGTTTGTTACTCATTGCCTTTGCAGTGAAGGCCGGAGTGGTGCCTTTTCATTTTTGGTTGCCAGCCTCCTATCCTGCCACCTGGGGACCCGTGGTCGCCGTGTTTTCTGGATTGCTCACCAAAGTAGGAATTTATGCCTTAATTCGAATTTTTGTCTCTTCACCTTGGATGAATGACTCCGTCGCCTGGAATGTCTTGCGAGTCTTAGCCCTGGCTTCAATGGTGATAGGTGTGTTAGGAGCTTTTTCCAAATACAATATTCAAAGCATCTTGTCTTTTCATATCATTTCTCAGGTCGGCTATATTGTTTTGGCTTTCACTTTTTCTTCAGAAGCCGGCATTGTGGCAGGTCTGTTCTACCTCTTCCATCATATCATCGTAAAAACGAATTTGTTTTTTTGTGCGAACTATATCGAAGCTCATCATGGCACTCCCGATATTCGCAAAGTAGGAGGCTTTCTCCGACACGGCCCCTTTCCCGCCATTTTATTTGCGATTTCCGCCCTCTCCCTGATTGGTATTCCCCCCTTATCTGGATTCTGGGCCAAAGTTTTTACCCTGCAAGCCGCCTTGAACTCTCACGATATTACAGCCTTTATTTTATGTCTGATCGTGAGTTTGATCACCCTGCTGTCCATGCTTAAAGTGTGGATCGAGGTTTTCTGGAAGCCACAACCTGAAAACAGCGAGCCGCCAGCTTCACCGGCCTCAGCTCGTTTGCTTTTGTTTCCCATGACTCTGCTCTGTGTGTGGACTTTGGCCATCGGTTTGTCCGCTCCCTTTATTTATTCCCTGGCACAGAGAATTCAGGAGCAACTTCAAACGGGAGGATATGAATGAGACGCTGCCTTATTGCCTTAGAACTTTTTATTGTCTTTCTCATGCAATTTATTATCGCCAACTTGCAGGTCACGGCATGGATCTTTGCTCCCAATCGTTTTATGAAACCCGCCATTGTCGAAGTGCCGCTTCAACTTGAAGATGAATGGGGACTTTGGATTTTGTCTCTGTTGATCACTTTAACTCCCGGTTCACTGATCGTGGATATCTCCGACGACAAGCGCAGTCTCTTTGTCCACATTCTTCATGCCAAACATCCTGAGTCCGAAGTGCAACTCATCTGCCAGAGATACGAACGTCGACTTTTACAAATCATCATGTGAGGTGTTTATGAATCCCCTTTATGCCCTGCTTATCATCTCCACTTTTTTAGCCGTTATTCGCTTCATCAAAGGCCCGGAGTGGGCAGATCGAATCATGATCTTCGATCTCCTCACCAGTATTATCATCGCTGCGGCTATGATTGCCGCGATAGAGACCAATGAACCCGCGATCTTGAGTTTCGTCTTGTTATTGTCTTTCCTCGCTTTCACCAGCACGCTGGCTGTGGTCTATTATTTGGAAAGAATCAGAAAGGATTGATATGAACTTCCTCTCGCAAATTCTTTTAAGTATAGGCTGCCTTTTTATCTTCCTGGCGGCTGTTGGCAGTATTAAGTTTCCCGATACTCTGACTCGCATGGCGGCTGTTTCCAAGTCTTCAACCATGGGTCTAGCTCTGATTTGCTTGGCTGGAATGATCGAGTTTGGATTTTCTGAAGCGTCGGTGCAGCTTTTGTTTTCGCTGTTTTTCACTTTTATCTCATTTCCCATGGTGTCTTATCTTCTCGGACGTCTGCGCGTGTATTCCCGGACCTCTCTTTCTCAACTCACTCATCGCAATGACTTTGAAAAGCAGGTCCAGCAAACTCAAAAAACCAACCGAACCTCCTCTGAATTTTCATTGTAGTCCCAAGTATAATTTTTCCTTCTCGCTCTTTTACGTCGAAGCTTTCAACAGGACCTGTTGAAGCCTTCGACGTTTTTTCTAACTTCTCGTTTTCATTTACAAAGTTTTCCTCTTTTTTTTAAAGCCCGTTTTTTAGGCATATATTTTTATCCAGGACTGACGATGAGATAGGTATGGACGCAATAAAAACAAATTCACGAAGAATATATCTATCAACAAGTCTGGTCTGTCTCGCCTTGTGGAGCACGGCCTGCGCGCCTTTGAGCTTCAGCCCCGTCCTGAAGGATCAAGAGGAATCCTCTTCCTCCACACTGATTCCCGTGCCGGGAAAAACCATTTCCTCTACAGAAGTGGTCGCCTACGGCAACAAACAGGTGGATTTCCTCCTGGTCTTGGATGACTCTAACTCGATGCTGCCAGAGCTTAAAAAACTCGCGGCTCGTTTGAGTACCTTTGTTGACTCCCTCGAGGCCAGCAATATTGACTGGCAAATGTGTTGGACCACTACCCGGGGAACTTCTTCGAATGGAGTCTTGAGTTACGGTGCGCCTTTAGCTTGGCACTCCTACTCACCAGTAGCAGGCGTGAGTAACACTCTTTTGAAAAAGGGCGCTTCCAATCTCAACACGATCTTTACCTCCACTATTGATAACATGACAATCGGTGGTGGAACCTCCGGAGATGAGCGTGGACTTAAGGCCACTCATGAAAACTTTGCGACAGCAGCCTCTCATCCCTGTTATCGCACAGGTGCTGCGATCTCTGTCATCGTCATCTCTGACGAAGATGAGCGCTCCGTCGGTGGCGATCCGACAAAAGTGAAAGCAAAAGATTCTGCCACAGCTTATCAACCTTTAGAGGCGGAAGACCGTCCTGAAACTATTCTCACCAAGGCTCAACAGGTTTTCGGAGCGGATGTACGCTTCACCTTCAACTCCATCATTGTACAACCTGGCGATACAGCCTGTGAGGCTCTGCAAGACCAAGACACATCGCCAAGCCATCCCGGTTATCTTTACGCCGAAATGTCAAAACTGACGCAAGGGGGACTGGGCAGCATCTGCGATGCTGACTATGGGTCCAACCTCAATACTTTCAAGGACAAGATCGTAAACTCTCTATCGAGTCTGTCTTTACAGTGTGAGCCCGTGAAAAACTCTCTCACCGTGTCCGTAGGCGGGATACCTGTGTTCGGAATCAAAGTGGAGGGGAAAACTTTGAAGTTTGATTATGCTTTGGTGGAGGGCACTCAAATCGACCTCAGCTACGACTGCGATGACGAATAACAACTGGACCCTTTAATTGTTGGTAAGATAAAAGGGGACATAAATGAATCACCCCTCCTCGCCGGAGGCTGAGTTTTGTCCGCCCTTCGGAATATCTCTATCTTTATTCATATAAACACCATTTAAAATGAGGACGAGCTCATCCTACCTCTTTAGATAGAGCTTGTATCGTTACCAACAATTAAAGGGTCCAGTTTCAAAGTTATTAAGGAGCTAGGAGAGACGTAATATACTCCAAAGAATCTTTATTATACCACTCGATAGAACCCACGATCTTCTTAACCAACTTCTGATCCTTCGCAATAACCAGAGATTCCGGCAGTCGAGCCACCTGGAATTGCCGCATGAGGGAACGGTCTTCATCCCAAACAATTTTAATATCGGCACTTTGCAATTCAGGGAATGACTTCATGAAGACGTCAATATCTTCGCGATTGCTGTCACCAGAGACCGCGATCAATTGAACCTGCCCTTTGAACTCTTTCACCAGTTTGATCAAAGAGGGCACTTCTTCAATACAAGGTGCGCACCATGAGGCCCAGAAATTCAGAATGACAACTTTGCCTTGAAGAGAGCTGAGAGTGAAAGTTTCTCCTTTTAAATCTTTAGTCTTAAAATCAGGCACACCTTGGGTTTCCATCGCCTCCAGGGTGAGGTAGGACGAGGAACCTATTTGCTGTCGAGGTTCATTGAAGAAAGTTTGGAAAGCCCAGACTCCTGCCACTGCCAACACAATCACTAATCCCAAGGCCATCAAATGTCTTTTCATATCACTTTCCTTTGCCTCTTATCATTGCTGAAAATCTTCCCTAGATTAATAGACTCAGGCTGGCTAGGCAACTCAGGATGAGGAGATCCTGTTCTCTGTCATTTTGACTTCATCACGATGAGGGAATATCTTAAAGGTCTTTGAGGTGCATCATGATCATCAGACCGAAATACAACTGGTTGAAACTGCTTTTCGTCTGGAGGGGCTCGGTTCTCCCGGAGATTTTACCTCGGCTGATCTTTGTTTTTATACTGTCGCTCTTGGTTCTTTTTTTTCATGGCGAATTCTTTTCTGTGAAGGTTTCTCTGAATGCAACGCCCTTTACTTTAATGGGGATTGCGCTGGCTATCTTCTTGGGGTTTCGCAATTCAGCAGCCTATGATCGTTTCTGGGAGGGGCGAAAGATCTGGGGTTCCCTTCTGAATATCTTACGCACTTTGACTCGACAGGCGCACACTCTCCCGGCTTTGTCTGTGGAAGCATCAGAGATTAAGAAATTCACCCAACTCAGTTTGACCTTTGTCTATTGCTTAAAGCATCAACTTCGTCATACCAACCCTGTGGTGGATATACAGCGCCTTTTGCCATCGGATGCAGGGGCACGAATTCAAGAGGCTCAATTTCGTCCCGCTGTTCTCTTGATGGAAATGGGACGATGGGTTCAGACTCAGCGAGCTCAAGGAACAATAGATTCCATGACACAGACTTTGTTCGATAAAAGCTTGCATGAGCTGTCAGATATTTTAGGTGGTTGCGAAAGAATAGCGAGCACTCCGATTCCTTATCCCTATACAGTGCTTTTACATCGAACTGTTTATATTTACTGTATTCTCTTACCTTTCGGTTTAGTCGACAGCATCGGCTGGATGACTCCTATTATTTGTGTTTTTGTTGCCTATACATTCATGGCTTTGGATGCGATCGTCACGCAAATCGAAGAGCCTTTTGGAGTGGAGGAGAATGACCTGGCTTTAGACACTATCAGCAAAACAATTGAATTGACTGTGCGTGAAATGCAGGGAGAGCAGATTCAAATGCCTCAGCCTAAAATCGAAGAACAGGTTGTCTTTACTTAAGGCACATAAAAATAATCACAACCAAGATGCGGCTGGAGTGGGAAGTACGAAGACATCCTCCTGATCCTCTGATCCTTCGAGCTCTAAGTCGACAACTATAAAGAAGAGTCCGATCTCTTTGGCATACGCATAGGCTGAAATAAAAAAAGGGTCCTGTCTTCGACAGAACCCTTCATGAAGCCAGATGAGGCCCAGTTTACGCGCGAGCCGCAGCTCTAGCTTTCTTTTGAGTCTTTTTAGCAGATTTCTTTTTAGCAGCTACCAACTTAGTAGTTGTCTTTTTTACTTTAGTGGTTGCTTTCTTATCTGTAGTCGACTCAGTTTTAGCTTTCTTTTCATCAGCTACCTGATTTTTTGCTTCATAATCAAAATCAACAAACTCAAGAAATGCCATTTCAGCTGTATCACCAGGACGACGTCCGATTTTGATGATACGAGTGTATCCACCAGGACGTGTCTTAAAGCGAGGAGCTAAATCTTTAACGATTGTCGCAACAGCTTCTTTATTTGGGTAACGAGATAGCAACAAACGTGTTGTTGCCAAATCACCTTTTTTACCCAAAGTGATGGCTTTTTCAACGTGACGACGTACTTCTTTAGCACGGTCTACAGTTGTAGTAATACGGCCATGCTCGATCAAAGAAGTCACAAGACCTCTCAGCAAAGCCTTTCTTGGGCCGGATTTACGATCAAAATGCTTTACTCTTCTTCTGTGTGAACTCATTGTTCTTCTCCACCTAAAACGTACTGACCGTATCAGGTATCAGCACGAGAGGACACTCCCTTAGGAGTATCACTTTTTCCAGGACTTCCCTGCCCTTGCGAACCCTTTTTAAGGGCCCGCAACCAAAGCCTCTTCGTGAGGACTTAATTACTGTTGAGTCTCTCTCTTTTGAGGAGGTTGATTTGGATCCCAGCCAGCCGGAGGCCAACCTTCGATTTTCATGCCCAAACCAAGGCCCATCTCGCCCAAGATCTCTTTGATCTCGTTCAAAGATTTACGACCGAAGTTTTTCGTTTTCAACATTTCCGCTTCAGAACGAACCACCAGCTCACCAATGTAGCGGATGTTTGCATTCTTCAAACAGTTCGCAGAACGAACGGACAATTCCAAATCATCGACTGAGCGGAACAGATTCTCATTCAAAGAAGGAGAACCTAATTCGCGAGCCTCTTCAGCCGGTTCCATTGTCTCATCGAAAGTCAGGAAGATTTGCAGCTGTTCTTTCATGATTTTAGAAGAAAGAGCAACAGCCTCTTCAGGCTTCAATGAACCATCAGTCCAGACTTCCAATGTCAAGGCATCGTAGTCAGTACGTTGACCAACACGTGCATTGGAAACATTGTAGTTTACTTTTCTGATAGGGCTGTAAAGAGCATCCACTCCAATAAAGCCAACAGGAAGATCAGTTTCTCTGTTTTCTACAGGAACATAACCACGACCAAAGCTGATAATGATCTCAGCATTAAAGTTCGCATTCGCACCCAAAGTAGCGATATGGTGATCGGGGTTCAAAACCTCGATTTTATCAGAAACTTGGATGTCAGCAGCTGTGACTTTACCTGGACCTTTTTTAGAAATCTTCAAGGTTACAGAGTCAGCAGTGTATTGTTTAAAACGAACTTCTTTAAGGTTCAAGATGATGTCAGTCACATCTTCGAGAACATCGGGAATAGTTGTGAACTCGTGCAACACGCCTTCAAACTTAACCGCTGTGATCGCAGAACCCATCATTGAACTGAGAAGAATTCTTCTCAAAGAGTTACCCAAAGTAACTCCAAAGCCTCTTTCGAGGGGACGGATTATGAATTTAGCGTAGTCATCACGAAGAGAATCACGATCAACCTCAAATCCCTTTGGTTTGATCATCTCTCTCCAAAACTTATAATAATGCTCTTGCATGGTTCCCCCGAGAAGTTAAATTATCTTGAGTAGTATTCAACGATCATGTTCTCTTCAACTGCCACTGTTACATCTTCACGATTTGGAAGATCTTTAACAGTTCCAGTGAACTTAGCATGATCAGCTTCAAGCCATGCAGGGACAGATCTTCTTGCAACCGATTGAATGGCAGCTTGAATCTTCACTACTTCACGGCTTGATTCCGCAACTTGAACAACGTCACCTTTGTTAACAATGATGCTTGGAATGTTAGCTCTTTTACCATTCAACAAGAAGTGATTATGTTTAACAAGCTGTCTTGCTTCGCGACGAGAATTTGCATACCCCAAAGAGTAAACAACATTATCCAATCTCGTCTCAAGAAACTTCAGAAGTGCAGTTCCGGTCAATTCTTTTGATCGGCTGGCTTCTGATACGTATTTCACGAATTGTTTCTCAGAAACACCATAGTATCTTTTAGTTTTTTGTTTTTCACGCAATTGAAGCGCAAACTCAGAAAACTTCAATCGAGATTGACCATGTTGTCCTGGAGGATAAGGACGTCTTTCGACAGCACACTTATCTGTGTAACAACGGTCACCCTTCAAGAAAAGTTTCACATTTTCGCGACGGCAAAGCCTACAAACGCTTTCGTTAACGCAGCTCACGACAATCTCCTCTATTAAATTCTTCTACGCTTTGGTGGACGGCAACCATTATGGGGAACAGGTGTGATATCTTTCAATGTCAAGATTCTCATTCCTGCTGCTGCTAAAGCACGGATAGCAGGCTCACGTCCAGCGCCTGGTCCCTTCAAATAAACATCCACAGATTTCATGCCTGCTTCCATAGCTTTCTTTGCAGCGTCTTCTGCCGCGACTTGCGCTGCAAATGGAGTCCCTTTACGGCTTCCTTTGAAACCGAGGTGTCCTGCAGAGGACCAAGACACGGTAGCTCCGTTAGGGTCAGTCATCGTGATGATGACATTTCCGAAACCAGCTTGAATATAGCAGTTTCCTTGTGGAACATTTCTTTTTACTTTTTTCTTTGTAACAGTTTTTTTGTTATCAGTATTCATGTTCTAACTACTCCCGATTATACGGCTTTTTTCTTGTTCGCCACTGTCTTCTTAGGTCCCTTACGAGTACGCGCATTAGAACGAGTGTTCTGACCACGCACAGGAAGACCTTTACGATGACGAATACCGCGGTAGCAGTTGAGGTCCATAAGACGTTTGATAGACAAACCGATCTCACGACGCAAATCACCTTCTACTTTAAAGCTTTGCTCGATGATGCCACGGATTTTTGCAATATGCTCGTCCGTCAATCCCTCAGTTCTTAAATCATGAGGGATACCTACTTGCTTGCAAATATCAGTCGCACGAGGACGACCGATGCCGTAGATGTAAGTCAAAGCAACTTCAACTCTCTTATTTCTAGGTAAGTCGACACCAAGAATACGTGCCATGATTAACCCTGCCTTTGCTTATGTTTAGGGTTTTCGCAGATCACACGAATAACACCTTTTCGTTTGATAACTTTACATTTATTACAGATTTTCTTAACTGATGGTCTTACTTTCATACTGTCTTCCCATACTTCACTCATTCCCATAAATCGAGAATGAAAATACCAGCAAAAACACGAACGCGGTCCGGCACGCTAACACCGAAAAACCACAAAGTCTAGAGATAAAAATAATACAGCAGCCTATTTTATTATTTTTTCGATCTCTTTAAAGACTTCTTCGGTATTCCTATGTCCGTCCACTTCAATGTATTTACCTGTTTTTTTATAAAACTCTTTTAAAGGGCTCGTGAATTCTTCGTAGGTTTTAAGCCGAGTCTCAATCACTTCAGCTTTGTCATCATTCCGTTGAATGACCTCTCCCCCGCAAGTATCACATGTGCCTTCCTTCTTGGTAGGCTTGCTGACGATATGGTAGACTGCTCCGCAATTCTTGCAAACACGTCTTCCCGTCAAACGATCCATCAGAATCTTCATAGGAACTTCGAGAAAAATCGCTTTTCCCACTGAAAGATTCATTTTCTGCAATAAATCATCCAAGGCCTGAGCTTGCGCCACGGTTCTTGGAAACCCATCTAAAATAAAATTCTTAACACCTTTTTGCAGGACCTCTTCAACCATGCCGATAACAATACTATCAGGCACCAGTTGTCCTTTATCCATGTACTCTTGAGCTTTTTTTCCAAGGTCTGTTTGACCTTTTATGGCAGCC
>JBCECD010000068.1:0-9389 GCA_039206745.1 Bdellovibrio sp.
CCTTATACCTACTTAGGCGTGCCGGTTTACACGTTGGTGACTCCACCTTAGACCGGGCTCTCTGCTAACGAACTTCATCAAGCAGTCACTCATGACGAGTTCTCGAGAGCTTCAGACTTTGGTATCGTCGTTGCTTCTGGCATACCTTTCGGCGAGGTCTGGAATGGCTTTAGTCGAGTCCTGCGAAACTGGACCATGATCCAGGAAAAACTAGACCAACGCCCAGAATCCCAGCCCTCCCTCCCGCAAAAAGAAACCAAAAGGTGCCTGGTGATTTTTTACGACTAGACTGCGTCAGGACTAATTGCAGTTTCATCGAGCCAATCGTGGCCGTCCGCAAAGCTCGGACATCCGGGGCAGTGCGGACATATAATGAAATAGAAAGGGATTGAAGGCTGGACTAGAAATTGCTGTAGGCTCTTTCATGGGAAGAAAAAAATTTATTTGTCATACAGAACTGCCTTATCACATCACAGCTCGTTGTATTAATCGCGATTGGTTTTCCGTTGATACCAAAGAAGCCTGGAAGATCATGACTCTTCACTTACATTTTATGTATCTGGCTTACGACGTCCAAATTCATGCGTTTACACTTATGAGCAATCATTTTCATTTAATCGCTCATGCTCCGAAAGGAAATCTGAGCGAAGCCATGCGTTTTTTTATGAGTGAATCGAGTCGAGATTTAAGATACTTAAGTCATCGCATAAATAACACTTACGGCGCGCGCTTTCACCGCAGTCTTTTAAACTCTCCGCTCTATTACCTTCATGCCTATAAATATCTCTATCGCAACCCCGTCGAGGCCGGAGCCTGTCAAAAAGTCGAAGACTATCCTTTTTCTTCTTTGCAGGGATTGTTAGGAAAACAAAAAATGGAAGTCCCCATCTTCACAGACCCGCATTGGTCAACAGCGGAAGGGATCAATGGAACTTTATTATGGTTGAATTCGGCTCCTCAAAAAGAAGATTGGGAGCTCGTCCGGAGAGGACTTAAGAAGTCCGTTTTTCAACTGGCCCACAAGAATAATTACCGCTCGCATCTGGAGATTAACGCACTGTAGGCGTAAAAAATCACCAGGCACCTTTTGTAAATCCCCGGGAGCAGGGGCTCCCGGGGTGGGCTTGAAAAGTTGAAGGGTAATGTGGGCGACCCCTCAGCCTGAGAGAGGCTGTATCCCAAACAGGCCTCCCCCCGATCTCGTAAGATGATTACTTAAATAGAACTTAATGATTTTTTTATACTAGCTTCAGAGCCACACTTGGCATCTGGTTAGCTTGAGCGAGAACTGAAACTGCCGTATTTTGCAGGATGCTCGCTGAAGCCATTTCAGCCGTCTCCTTGGCAATATCGGTGTCACGAATGCGAGAGTTCGCAGCCGATAGATTTTCAAACGATACGTCGAGATTGCTGACCGCCGACTCTAAGCGCGATTGCATGGCCCCGAAGTTCGCACGCAAAGTTCCCACTTTTTGCATGGCCTCGTCCACCGACTCCAACGTATCCCGCGCATCTCCTTTATCCTTCACTGATATTCCAGCGATACCCAAAGAGCTCGTCGTCGCATCAGCATCAAAGTCAAAACTGATAATATTATCGTCTCCCCCATAGGCACCGACGTGGAACTCTAAACGTCCCCCGCTGCCATCGAGAAGTTTGGTATTACCAAATGTCGTCGTCTTCGCAATACGGTTCGCCTCAGATATTAATTGCTGAGCTTCATTATTCAGAAAGCCCCGCTCCGTATCACTCACAGTATCAGACGCCGCTTGAACACCTAACTCTCGCAAACGGATCAAGATGTTGGAAACCTCATTCAGGCCCCCCTCACCCACTTGCGCAAAAGAGATGGCGTTGTTCGCATTGTTGCGAGCCGCCGTAATCCCTTTTAATTGTCCTTTGAAGTTTTCTGAAATCGCCAAGCCGGCAGCGTCGTCGGCGGCGTTCACAATACGAGAACCCGACGCCAAAGCCTGCGCCGAATGTTCCGCACGTTTTTGTTGCTTACTCAGCACACGTTGTGCCGCAATGGATGCAGTATTGGTAGCGATTCTCAAGCCCATAGAACCTCCTGGGGATGAAGATCACTTCCGCTGACTTTTTGTGGAATCGAGACATGAACCTAGGTCGCACCACTTACCCTCAGAACACTCACTAATCCCATCAACGTACTATGATCTGTATTTGTTTTTCTAAATCCTATTTCCTAAAAATTTTAAGTATAAAAAAGGTTGGAAGGGCCCCTCGGGTATGAGGTGACTCTCATACTTCGAGGAACCATTGCCGACGAAGATTTTCCTTTAGAACTCGGAAGAGTTTGGAGGGTCCCAGTCGCAACTATTTCAACCAACGTGTAACGAGCATACTCTTCGGACCAAGGTCCAGAAAACTTTAGCCCAAGGTCCAGTTATTTATTTTTAATTTTTTTAATTATTGATTTCATTCAGGATTTGCAGAGATTACAACTCAGTCCTTGGTCCAGGCCCAGCTAGACCAAAGACCTTCTCATGCAAATTTTATGTTACGCTTTGATTCATTTTTCACGGAGAACAAAATTTCCTCAGATTCACCAAGGTCTTTTCATAGAGCAGAACCATGTGAGGCAATTGTATGAAGGAGAATGACTGTCTCCTCAAGGGAAACCATTCCATCAGATTTTCCAAACAAAATTATTCCGGTGCAACTTGCAGAATATTCAGTCCCACCATCGTGGGGCTCTTCATCATCACTCGAAAGAGGTACTCCGCTAGTGGCTCTTTCTTAACACCCCTATAGTCATCACTTCCATCTCGCAAACCATTGCTCGCATGAATCATATACAGCACATCTTTTTCCCAAAACAGAAAACCCATGTGTGAAATGGTCATCTCCGTGCCCTGACTCCTCTGGACATTCCAACCCTTTCGCACAACATGAAAAATAGAACCCGAAGGAATAGACTGTATCAAACTGGGATTGCGTAAAAGATCCTCTTTAGAAAGATAGGGTACGGCCACAGACTCCACTTTGAATCGATTCTGCCTGACGACTTCTTGAAAAGCCGGGCCTTTTTTCTTGTACCAGCTGGCTTTATCAATTGCCGCCGCAACCTGCAAAGTCCGACGGCCTCCCACTTCACCAGTGATATCCTCAACAAAACCCATCTTCGAATTATTCGGAATCCAATCTAGTGAAGGGAAATGATTGCGCGACACATAGTCCACTTGTCCATCTTTATAACGAATCTCATTCAATGTTCGCTTAAACTCCTCAGAGCTGTAGGAGAGAGCCAAGGCCATAATCGTTTCCACAAATGTGGTACAATCAAATCCGTCAAAGCGATAAAGAGGTTGTCGACTGAACTGCCCCTCACGTCCCTCACCGAGAGGATTTTCCAGATAGGGAGATTTATGGCGTAAAAAGATTTGTGCGTAATAATACAATCGACTGCTGCGATCTCCAGCGCGAGGAAACTCGCGATCAAACTCAGCACCTGCATAGAAACTGTCTAATAATCTCTCCGATTGATCAGCCTGCAGCTCTGCATGAGAAATGCGTGACTGAACAGAAGCCGCTCTCGCCCCCACGACCGATCCCAACTCCACAACAGCGAGCAAGAGTGTCCACTGAATCCATACCCATCTCACCTTACTCTTCACCTGCACGCCATCACCTCGCCCTCACGTTCCGATTATTTCTTCACAGCTGAATTTCTCTCTCAGCAAAGGGCTCGCCATCTTCGTCCTCTCTGAACTGCATTTTACGAGGGAAAGGGGCTCCCTCCTCCGCCCTCGTGACGTTTCTCTGTTGGCAGCCCATATAATAAATTCATAACAGAAAAAAGAGCTGGATCCACCCTCACTCGATCTCTCCCTCTATGGCGCAGTCGCTTTGCCAGAACCTTCTTGGCAACATGAATGAATCTCAAATGCGATATAGCGACGCCTCTTCGCGATTGAGTTTTTACTCTAATATTTGCCGGGAATTTTTCTTGACGAAAAACACAAAAAAAAAGTTCTATCGAGCCCTGTTAACAAGAAGGGGTTTTATGAAAACATGTTTATTAAAATTTGTAAGCGCTTCTACGCTTATTTTTGGCGGCTTGCAGGTCTCCGCACAAACTGAAGATACTTCCACCACGGAATCAAAAGAAGTGATTTCCACACCAGCTCCCGCTGCGGCACCTTCATGGATCTATTCCGTCAGCTACTACAAATACGATCTTCAAGGTAGCAATAGTGCCAATACCCGAATCTACGGATTCGATGCCAGCACCGTTGACCTCTATCTGGCTACAGCAACTTGGCTTTACAGCCCTCAGTGGACCTTCATCGCATTCGTTCCCTATATCAAAAACATGGTCGAGACCATCTACGAACCCACTCCGGCAGGGTTGAACTTCAAAACTCGCGACTACACCGAAGGACTCGGCGATATTCGTTTGATGGGCTTAAGTCCTCTCTGGGCTTCTGGTCGCAACTTGCTCATGTACGACGTCAGTGTCACGCTTCCCACTGGCAGCACAGACGAGTACTTCACATCCGCTCCTACCCAACGAGCTGCTTACAACATGCAACCTGGAACAGGCACTCCTGATCTCATCTTGGGTGGAACTTACTACTACACTGTTGATAAATGGGTTTCGTCAGCACGAGCTCAAGCAACAGTTCGCGGTGGAAAAAATGCCCATGGTTATGCTTTCGGAAATGAATTCCAAGCCAACCTCACCAGCAAGTATCAACTCACCTCCTACTTCAACCTAGGTGCGCAATTTAACTACAAAGTTCGTGATGCCATTCAAGGTCGCGATGGAAAGTATGAGTTGAACAACAACTATGTTTCACCGGTGGATCCTGCTATCGCTGGTGATGGCCATCAATACTACCACGCTCCGCAAATCAATTGGGACGCCAGCGTTGTAGCCAAACTCCAATCTCCTACCTGGTCAGGATATTCTGTCAGCTTGGAAGCCGCTCTTCCTTTCTACCAAGAGGCCATCAATAAAGATGACATCCGCTTGGACATCAACAACTGGTTCGCAGTCACTGTGAATGCTGCCTTCTAAAATGCCTCGAAAGACAAATAAAAAAAGCCCCAGCTTCTTAAAGTTGGGGCTTTTTTTTATCCAGATTTATCTATCGTAAAAATCAGCTCAGGTCTTCTGACTGCTGATCTCTCACATTCAGAACTTATTTATTACTAGCGCTCTTCGAACTGCTATTCTGATTTTCTTCAGTCTCTTTCAAAGTTTTTTCAATCCACTGATCCAAAGCCGTCCGATCTTGCCACACTACAGAAGTGAAGCTGTAAGGACTTACAACTGCAAACTGTGCAGTAGAAATACGTGTTTGAGTTGAAAGAAGATTCAACAAAGTTGCATAAATCGCAGGACTCTCGGTTGGCATAACATGCCCCACGGAAGATACCACAACCACTCGTACCGGCCTGCCAGTTGCCATATAAGATTTCAAAGCCCGAACCTGGTTATTCATACGTGTTGCCTCTTCTCGCCCCGCAAAAACAAAATCACGAGTACGATTTTCTTCTCCAAAGTTCCACTTTGTCAGATCGAAATCTTCTACCGCACGGGCAATATCAACATATCCAGATTTTATTTCAGAAACACGAGGTCGAGGACCATAATACTCCGGATCGGCACGCAAATTATCATCCACCCTCTTAGCCCACACCGTGCGATAGCCTAAATCACGATACTGACGAATCCAGACTGGAGCCATGATTGGATTCATACGCATCCACCCTTCTGTCAAAGCCGCTTGTTGTCTTAGAGACTCCGTAGTGGCCTCCAAAGCTGTGCCCAATGGAACAGTTTCAATCAAGTGAGGAAATTTTTTGGGATTCAGATATGCACCCACTGCGGAGCTATAGGAAAGAGTCACAGGAATCGCCTGCTTGATATTCAAATAATCAACAAGAGTCTCGATATCCTCAGCATAGTCTTGCACTCGTGTACGAGTACTCATCATGAAGTAAGGAGCCTCATCCTTATTCAACCCTTGAATGGACGCCGGATGAGACGGGAAAGATGGCATCAACAAATTCCATCCCTGACGAGCCAACTGGCGTACCGTAGCGTCTCCTTCTTCCAAAGCACGATTAACCCCTGGCAGGAGAATTAATGTCGGACCATTCTGCTGGTTTAAAATGTATTCATAAGCGATAACTTTGCCCCGACCTAGTCTGAAATACTGAACTTCAGCTGAGGACGTGATAGCCACTAAAATAAGAGAAAAAAGCACGAAAATTTGTTTCATCGTTACCCATTCCTTCTGCGATATGATTTCGCTCTATGCTCGCAGAGTTAGCAGACGCCCTCCCATAAGGCAAAAAGAATCTCTAAATTGAAACTAGTTACAATACTCTAAAAAAGCTTCTCGTCGAGGACAGATTTCTTAAGCCCTGGGTAGTTTCGCTGTTTGCGAACCGCTGCCGCCTCAGTCGCAGTGGCCATTCTGAATTCAAAGCTATTTCGCGGGTCGCTAAAGCCTAAACGCACGAAAGGATTCTTCTTTGTAAGATGACTGTAGATGCCTGTAAAAAAATCAAACCGGTTCGCACCAATAATCCCTGACCCCGTATCGCGGACAATTAAAAAACCGTCATGCACTTCTCCATTGGGCATAACAGCTCCGATCAGCCGAGGCACAAAAATCACATCTCCCACCTTATAAAAATTAAAGTCCGCCGCCACTGAGAAATAAGGATCCATGCAATCCTGGCGAGCACCAAAACCATAAGGGCACCTCATAGAAGAGATAAAGAACCGGTGAGTTCCATTTTTCACAGAGTGGTAGTTAAAAGAAACCACCTCATCATCCGTTTGAACAAAACAAGATCCCTGCATTAAACACAGATCAAAATCATTCGCACATAGATGGCCCAGAACTTTATCCTCAGGCGAGAGCACTTCTTTCATCGCACTTTTCTCACAGCGCATTTCATCCTGATGGATCGTGGGCTTATAGTAGATGGTAGGATTCACAGTCAAACCCTCAGAATCCTTCGATGGTCCACACCCCACAAGAACAGCATTGCTCAACAAAGCAAGCATGCCGCTTATAAAAAAACGATGGAATTTTATGCGAGGACAGTGAGTTCTCATGATTATCCTTATTCAAAGATGAGGTATATCAAAGGAGCCCTCCAGGCCGGGAGAAAAAAAGTTGAATTGAAAAGAGTTCAGGGTCGAATGAGAAATCGACTTATTCCAAAATGACGAATACCAGTCAAAGATCTGTTAGGCAGTTGAAATATCACAAGACCACTCTTTTGCTCCTCAATACTCAAAAAGGTAATAAGCCATCTTATTAAAAAGATTTCAAAACAGTGATTACTTTATTTACGCTGTTATGAATTATCTGAGCTCCATAGGAGTTAAAATCAACAAGAGTATTGGCGCAAAATTTGCTCATCTTTACTTCTTATAAGGACTTACCAAGCTGATGCCTCATACAGTTAGAATTGCTTTTGATATTTCTGAAAACTCTACACCCAATATTGATCCTGCTTCCATCAGAAGTATAAGCCAAGGCATCTTATCAGATAACTTATACAGCCGCCTTGTGGAGTTTGATCTAAGCGGACAAATACAAGCTGGAATTACTAGCAAGTTTTATTGGCATAAAAACAGCCTTATATTTGAGTTTACGGATAAAGTGAAAACCGCGTCTGGTAAGGTAATAGATGCCGAAGATGCAGCCATCTCCTTAAGAAGGCTACTCAAACTCGGCTCAAATACACACATAGATCTCAAGCTGTTTCTATGCGAGATTCAGTCAATTGATGACGTATTTAAAGACTGTGAAGCTGTTAAAGTTGAAAACCAAAAGCTTATTCTCACTCTCAAGGATGAAAACTTAAAACCTTTCTTAGTGCCTGCATTGGCGTCCATTGATTTTGGAATTATTCCGAAACAGCAAATCAGTAGAGATGATCTGTCTATTCTTTCTTTAAGTGAAACATCAGGAACATATTTTTTACACCAAAAAACTATAAATAAATGGGTTTTAAAACCAAATACTCATTATGGAATAAAAGCGACCTCTCCTAAAGAGATTCATTTGATTAACATAAATCAAGGCAAAGGCGGCTGGGATTTATTCGTAGATAATGAAGTGGACGTCGTTTCGACACTTCATACATTAACCGATGAAATCCATAAAAAAATAACAGTCATTCCAGATATAAAAATATCCAAGACTATGGATCTGAAACTCTTCTTTATTAAATTTTCACCGAAAGCGTTACTGGATTTTTCAGAATCACAGCGCCTTTGGATGGGGAATAAATTTCAATCCTTGATGAGCAAAGAATATCCTCTTCCCTTGGAGGCCAAGCTAACATCTCAGTTTTTTCTGGATGTCGGTTTTGGCCATCTTACCCCGGAACAAGAAGAATACATAAAGGATCTTCGAAAAAACGCAAATCCTGGCAGACTTCCGCGGAAATTTACTTTCTATTTCTATAACTCACTTTCTCAAACTTTTAATGTCTTTCGAAAAATTGAAGAATTGGAAATCAAAGAAACAGATCTATTTCCATTTATGCAGCCTCCTGAGGAGAGACTAGATGTATTTATGGGGACCACTGATACAGCTTATGAAGAAAGCCTTGCCCTCTTAGGCTATAATTTCACTCAAGGCTCATTCGGCCTTAATGCAGAAGAGGGCTCTCGATGGATGAAAAAGTTCATGTCACTAGAAAGCTCTCGCGAACGAATTGCGCTAACTCAGCAGCTTCATTTTGATATGTTGAAGAGAGGAGTGACAATTCCTCTCTTTAAAGCACCTTATACTGCAGCAGCAAGGAATGGATTCAGTGTGAAGCTATCTCCTTTATTTGCAACTACGCATTTTTCAGAGATCTCCTATGATGGACTTTGAAACCTGGCTTCTAAATAATATTACCAATTTGCAGTATAAAGCTGAAAAACTAACTGGAATGACAACGATTCTTCCTCATTTTTATGATTATTCCAGCGCAATAACTTGGCAAGACCGTACCTATACAGGAAGAAGCATAAAAACATGTGAAATATATTATTTTACAGACAAACTCTCCTTAGAAAGCTGAATCAAACCTAACTGACTCAGCTCTTTTTTCAAGGGGATCAGGCCTGTCTTTTTATCGGGAACGCCATTAATGCCAAAGTCATTATCCGTCACAATGGCGAGAAGTCCCTCCTTCACAACAGTCAAACCCTCCACTTTTTCAAAATCTTTTAAAGAGGTTTGCGAAAGATCCGCATAGAGAACTTTTTTTACATTCTGAGAGGGTTTCTGCAACGTGATCTTGTAGATCTTGCGCAGAGATTCAGAACCCACTTTGCCGTTTTGCTCTAAGACCAAGAATTGCTTCTGGCCCGTTGAGCTGACGTGGCCGGTGGTGTG
>JBCECD010000069.1:0-3216 GCA_039206745.1 Bdellovibrio sp.
CCGCCAAGGTGGCACCGCCGTATTTTTGTACAATCAAAGGTTTCATTGCAAAGCCGCTTTTCTGTTGAGCTGAACGTAAGAGGACACAATGCGCCCGGCTCCCTTGGGAACACGGATGTGGTGTCGGTCCACTTGCCGAGGAATATATCCCAAATAGAGTTCAGCATTCAAGTCTTGCAATGATTTTCGTGTAACCCCTAAATGATCCGCCAGAGGTCCCAGATCCGTGCCACCGGGAACACTGACGATTTCATATTCGAGCGGGTCCATCTTTTCCAGTCCACGGAAACCATAGAGATTGGGGGCTTTCGCAATCAACATCGCCGCCAAAATTTTTGGGACATATTCTTGAGTTTCCTGAGGAAGAGCATTGAGTTTGATCAGAGTCCAATAATCTTTTGTACCATATTTTTTGATTTGTCGGCGCAGACCATTTTCACCCATGTTATAGCTTGCAGCGACGAGATACCAAGAGCCGAACTCACTATAGAGGTCACGAAGATAGCGAATCGCTGCCAGAGTGCTCTTCTTGAGATCGCGCCGCTCATCCAACCACCAATTTTTACTCAAGCCATAACGAGAACCCGTGGTCTCAATAAACTGCCAGGGGCCGACAGCATTAGCATGGCTGATGGCATTGGGAGCAAAACCACTTTCAATCATCACCATGTAAGCCAGATCCAAAGGCAATCCAGCTTGTTTCAATTCTTGCTGAATGAAAGGCATGTATTTGTAGGAGCGCTGAATCCAATCCCGAAACCATTTGGCTCCCTGAAAGTAAGAAATCCATTTGCTGACTTTTTTGTTGTAGGTGACGGGGAGATCAAAAATCAGATTGTCAGACTGAACATGAGTGGAGCGGGCAGTGAGACTTTTTAATTTTTCTTTGAGAGTTTGTACTGGCAGAGCCGGTGTTTTTTCCACCTCGGCGAACGCCTGAAAAGACCCACAGATGCTGAAGAAAATGAAGAAGAGCCAGATTCTCATAGGTTCATTATGGGGGCGATTCTTTGACACTGTCGACAAAGAACTGACAATTCCCTGGCACCATCGACGAAGGCCCGTATTCGGTCAAATCTAAAAAAACTGGAGGCCAGAACTTTCTCTCTGGACCGAAGTCGGGAGAATTCTCTTCCTCCCAGACTAAAGTCTTTCCCTCGCCGCAGTGGCACACGCCTTGCTGTTACACAAAGAGAGAGGAGCTTACATGAGTGTAAAAGGGGTCTATACGGCGTTGAGTGGCGCGATGGCGCAAAGTACGAAACTGGATACGATCGCCAATAACTTGGCCAATGTGAACACTCCGGCTTTTAAGAGGGATCAACAAATTTTTCAGGAATATCTGACGGCTCATGAAAAGCAGCCCGAGACTATTCAGATCCCTCGCGATGTGGCGGCGATTGAAAGTTTCTATAATATGCAAGGTGGCGACAAAAGTTATGTCGATGCCAAGGGCACTTTTACGGATTTCTCTCAAGGAGGCTTGAAGCACACAGCCAATCCGTTTGACGTTGCGATTGATGGAAAAGGTTTCTTTGAAGTGGCCACTCCAGGAGGAGTACGCTTGACTCGTTCTGGAAATTTCACTTTGGATGGAAATGGTCAGCTGGTGACGAAAGATGGTCATCCCGTTCTTATGGCCGGAGAACCTGGTGCGGATCCTGCTTCTCGTGTGATCCGTGTGCCGGGGAATGGGCCTATCTCCATTTCAGATAATGGTGAAGTTCTGCAGGGCACAGAGAGTTTGGGAAGACTTTCCTTGGTGAATGTGAACAACCCGGATTCCTTGCAGAAGATGGGAAATTCTCTCTACGGTTTTAAAAACAATATGGCTCCTGACATGAGCAATATTGCGGTCCCGAGCGTGAAGCAAGGATTTGTGGAAGCTTCCAACGTCAATGTTGTGCAAGAAATGACAGATATGATCATGACCAATCGTGTTTTTGAAAGCACGCAAAAGGCCATCAGTGCTTACGATCAGATGGCGGATAAAATGGTCAATGTAGTTGGAAAAACGAATTAAAGAATTAGAAATTAAAGAGGAAGGACTTGTTAAATGATTAGAAGTCTGAATACAGCAGCAACAGGCATGGCGGCACAACAAACCAATATGGATGTGATTGCCAATAATCTTGCCAACGTTTCAACGAACGGATTTAAAAAATCCCGCGCTGAGTTTGAAGACCTCGTTTATCAAACCCAAAAAGAACCCGGTTCGGCTTCGGGATTGAATGCCTACTCTCCGAATGGAGTGCAGGTGGGCTTGGGTGTGCGCACGGCTGCGGTTCAAAAAGACTTTGAAACAGGCAATACTCAAGTGACCAAAAATCCTTTTGACCTGCAAATTGAAGGCGCAGGCTTTTTCCAAATTCTGACTCCAGACGGACAGGTTGGTTACACGCGAGACGGTGCCTTCAAAAAAGATCCGAACGGACGTTTGGTTGATAAGAATGGAAACTCCTTACAGCCGGAGATCAATGTGCCGATGAATATCGCCGGAGTGGAAGTGGCTCCGAGCGGGGAAGTGCGGGTGATTCAAGGTTTGGGGGATGCTCCTCAGACTATCGGTCAAATTGATATTGTGAATTTCGTCAATCCGGCGGGATTGAAAGCTTTGGGAAAAAATCTTTTTGCGCAAACGCCGGCCAGCGGTCAAGCGGTTGCCTCTCGCCCAGGTCTGAATGGGACAGGATATTTGGCACAAGGACAATTGGAGTCGAGCAATGTCAATATCGTCGATGAGATGGTTGGTATGATCACAGCGCAAAGAGCGTATGAGACAAATTCAAAAGTGATCCAGGCTTCTGATCAGATGCTTCAGACAGTGAATAACCTGAGATAAAAGTAGCGGTTGATGAAGAGATTTAAAATCATTTTTATAACTGTCCTTCTTCTGAGTTTACAGGCGATGGCTCGCCCTGAGGTGGTGATTCCGGAAACCGTGGAAATCTCCCAGCGCGAATTGTTGCGTCTGAGTGATATCGTGCAGGTTTCAGGTGGCAGTGAAGAACTGCTCGGACTTCTCGAGAAGGTTGTGATTCGTGAGGACTCTCGCGAACTGTTGCTTTCACAAAGTCTGCTGTCACAAGAGATCTTGGGTCAGATTCGTAAAAGCTCCGTTGCCGGAGATATTTTAAAAAGAATGAACCCTCTTTTCCGAATTCCTTCAAAGGTAAAAGTGAATTTTTCCAAGACTCCTATTTCACGGGAAGAGAC
>JBCECD010000069.1:3226-9260 GCA_039206745.1 Bdellovibrio sp.
AGAGGCAAATAGCCAATGTTTTAAAAGCCCGCTGCAATGAGTGCGAATACCGTATTTCTGTGCAAAGCACGCCCACACCGGCGGGCAAGCAGTGGAACCTGGACTTTTCTCAGCTTTCCCCGAAGGGCAGCTTCCTTTTGCCTTTGCGTGAAGGGAACTCGCAACAAATTAAATGGGTTTCGGGCACTATTCAGGTGTCGCGATTAACGCCTGTAGCTTTGCGCATGATCTTACAAGGTGAGCGCATTCAACCTGAAGATGTCAAAATGGCGATGACGGATGTCACTCATGCCAAGGACGGCATTGTGAGATTGGAAGATATTCAAGGTCAGGTGGCGGCCAGAACTTTGACTGTCGGCACGCCGGTATGGATGGGAGATCTCAGACGTGAGCCCGCTGCCCGCAGAGGGCAAGTGGTCAAAGCCTTGATAGGTACGGAGGCTTTTGAGATCTCGACGACGATGCAGGCTGAAGAATCCGGCTTTATCGGGGATTTCATCAAGGTAAAAAACACAGAAACACAAAAAACCCTCTCTGGATTGATTATTGAAAAAGGTGTGGTGAAGCTGCAATGAAGCACAGTAAGACTTTTTTAATGGGACTCTTTTTTCTTGCCCTCACGGGGTGCGCCTCGATGAAAGACATGTGGTCTTCTTTGCGGGGTTCTCCTGAAAGTGAACCCACTCCGCATTTGGAAAATATCCGGAGCACGCCTCGTTATTCTGATAATACGAACTTAGGTGTGCCAACAGATCGGCAGTACAAGCGCATGACTCGCAATCGCCTGGAAGAAGAGTCGGATCTGGGCAGCAATGCGGGTTCGACATGGGTGATGGAAGGCCAGGGCTCGTATCTTTTTGCACAAAATAAGACGAGAATGGAAGGAGATCTGCTCAACGTGAAGCTCGATGGGCCAGCGATGAAGCAGGTTGAAACGAAGGTTTCTGTTATTAAGAAACTTTTGAAGCAATTGGAAGAGCAGCAAAAGAAGGAACTGGAAATGCGGACTCCCGCTTCAGAGACCGCGCAGCCGGCAGCAGTGGCACCGACGCCGGCTCCATCTCCTGTGGCGGAAAAGGAAGAGAAGGAAAGTTTGGATGAGATTCAAAATGTTCCAACTCGTATTGTTGAAAAGTTAACAGACGGAAATTATCGCGTGCGCGGTCAGCAACCTTTTATGATTGGCAAACGCGAATACAAGGTTTTAGTGACAGGTATTATTCGCCCTGAGGATTTCAATGACAATGGAGTGTCGTCGGATAAGCTCCTGGATCCTCAATATGATGTTGTGAGCATCAGAAGGAATTCACGTAATGAATAGAATCATCAGATTGATCATGTTGACAGCGATATTGGTTTTAACCGCGGTGGAGTCTGTGAATGCTGCTCGCCTGAAAGATATCGCCAGCATTCGTGGTGTGCGTGAGAATCAGTTGATTGGTTACGGTATCGTCGTCGGCTTGAAGGGCACAGGCGATGGTAAAAATGAGTTCATGAGCAAGAGTGTCGTGCGCATGTTCGATAAACTGGGAATGAAATTGGACTCTCCGGAGTTCTCCAGCAAAAACGTGGCGGCGGTGATCATAACGGCTACGATGCCCGCTTTTGGTAAGGCCGGGAATCAGATTGATATCACGGTGAATGCGATCGGGGATGCTTCATCGTTACAGGGGGGGACTCTGTTGCAGGCACCGTTGCGTGCGGCGAACGATCAGGTCTTTGCGGTTGCTCAAGGGAGTATTCTTTTGGGTGGCGATGCGAAAGATCAGCACTCCACTGTCGGTAGAATACCCAACGGCGCGATCATAGAAAGAGATATGGGTGCGGATTTCGCCACTCGTAAGATGTACAGATTGAATTTGATCAACCCTGATTTTACGACGGCAGCGCGAACTGTGTTGACGATCAATAAGGAATTGGGTGGGCATTATGCTTCAGCCAAGGATGCGGGAACGATTGATATCATCACACCTTTTGCCTATGAAAATCGCGGAGTGGAATTGTTGGCGACGATTGAGGCGATTGAAATAAATCCTGATATGAAAGCCCGTGTTGTGGTGAATGAAAAGACCGGAACGATTGTGATCGGTGACAAAGTGAAAATCTCCAAGGTGGCTCTCTCTCACGGCTCCCTGGCGGTGAAGGTCGGGGATGGCAAAAAAGGCGCGGATGAAAAAATCGCGGTTTTAGAGGCCGGCGTCAGTGTTGGTGAGCTGGTGCAAGCTTTGAATAAATTGGGAGTCACGCCGAAAGACCTGATTACTATACTTCAGTCCATTAAAGCAGCTGGAGCTTTGCATGGGGAACTCGAAGTTTTATGAAATTTGTGTTTCGAAATGACACGGTATTTAATAGAATAGAATTATTAGTATTTAATGTTTCAGACATATGGATGTGTTTGGAACGCGGGGAGGGTGAGGAAGAGATCGCGAACCATGGAAGGTCAAGAGTCAAAAGTTTCTCGCAGGAAACAGGAGCAACAGGTCAGCAGACACCAATGATTGGTGAACACGAGCCGAAGCTACACTCTCAGAGTCAAGTGCAGGATGCACATGATTCTCCGACTCAACTCCCCTTTTTTTTCTTCCTCAGTGAACAGCGGAAAAATGCATTACGATTCTCATTGAATTCTTCAGGAGAGATATGGGAGAAGTGAACGGCGCAGGTGGGGGCTTTAAGCCCATTGGAAATCGATTCCTAGGCCGACCGGAACAAAAATCTCCGGAGCAAAAGCTGCGCGATGTCTCTGACATGTACGAAAAACATTTTCTGCGTGAGATGATGAAGGCCATGCGTTCGACAGTCAAAGAAGGCGGTTTCGTTCAATCCAATCAGGCGGAAAAAATCTTCAAAGAGCAACTCGACGATCAATACGTGGAAAAATGGGGAGAGCGTGGTGGAATTGGTTTGTCCGACATGATCTACAAACAGCTGATGGATAAATTTGGAACGATGCTGGGCTTGACCGCTCCGGTTGCCAAACCGCAAGGTCCGATTCCTTTGAATGCACAAAGCGAATACCGTGCGCGTTCTTTTCAACATCCTGGAAAGACTCAGGCTCTTTCATACAATATCGAGCGCGCTCAGCTGGAAAACAACAAGGGTGATGCGGCCGTGACATCTCCTTGGGATGGAGTGCTGCTTGGCAAGAAAACTTTGGCTGATGAGCAAATAATGCTGGAAGTGGAACACGACAATGGTCTGAAGAGCCAGATGGTTTTTAAAGGCGGTCTGTCTAAACTTTCGACAGGGCAAAAGTTACAAGCTGGCGAGACACTTGGGGTTTTAAGCTCCGACGCGAAGTCACTCTACTGGACGGTGGAGAAGGGGCAGTCACCTGGACCAGAAACTGTCGCGGAATAATTTGGTGTGGCTGTCTCAATGTGATACTATGAAAAGAATAAGAGAGTGTGATTTCACACTCATGGATGGAGGCTCTCAATGAAGATCACTCATAACAAAATCGGACAAAACTTGAATCTGACTGATTCCACCAAATCCGATAGAGCCGACGGAGTCAAAAATAAAGCTGCAGATCTGGCGACCAATAAAGCGGATGCTCTGACAAATTCAACCCTGGGGGAGTCCTCACGAGTGGAGTTGTCACCACGAGCACAAGAGGCAAAGCGTATCAAAGAATTGGCGATGGCGGTGCCGGATGTTGATGAAGCGAAGGTTGCAAAATTCAGAAAGCTGATTGATGAAGGCAAATACTCTGTTGATGCCAAAGCGATTGCTGACAAAATGGTCGACGAGCATCTGGAGTTTTAGAGCGTAGCGATGAAGTGTTTCAAGGACTCGACAGGAGTTGATCTTTGAAATGAAAAAACGGATTGAGTGAATATTAATTCAAGGATGATGAAGATGGACGCAACAGTTGAAAGAGCGTTTCACAAGTTAGAGGCCAATCTCGAAGAACTCACAAAAATTTACCGTTCTCTTTTGGATATCGTCCGCAAAGAGAAAGAGCTGCTGCTGAAGGCAGACCGTGAGGCCTTGGATGACAGCAACAAATTAAAAGAAGATTTATTATTCAAACTGCGTGCGCAGGATTCTTTGCGCTCTCGTTATGCCATGGACTTGGCAACAATGGTGGGAGCTGATGTTGAGAATCCGCGTCTGCTGGAATTAGCGCAAAAGCTGGCGGGAACACCGGCAGCGGATCGTCTGCGCACTCAACATGCCGCTTTGGATATGCTGATCAAACGAATCACTGAAATCAACAAAGAGAATGAGGAATATACGAAGGCCGCTCTGGGAACGTTAGATGGTGCCTTGAATGATATTAAAGAAACGCTTTCCGGTAAGAAGACTTACGGAGGCAAGGGGCAGTACAAACAAGGCCCGCAAGTTTCGGGGAACTTTGTAAGTAAAGAAGCTTAAGGCGGAGCTTTAAGCGAGTAAAGGCAACTCACCAGAGATGAGGATAGGATGTCTAAAATCTCGGCTATGATGGATACGGGTAAACGTTCTCTGATGAACTCTCAGACAGCGTTGCAAACGGTCGGTCATAACATCGCAAATAAATCGACGGAGGGATTCTCGCGTCAGCGCGTGGAGCTGTCGACGAATGTTCCCATCGGTGAGGGGAATCTGCAGATCGGGATGGGTGCCCGTGCCAGTGTCGTCACCCGCGTGAACAATCCATGGTTGGAAAAACAAATTCAAAAAGAAGGCATGAACATGGGGTTCCAGGACTCGCGTGCTGATGCTTTGGCTCGGGTTGAGCAGATCTATAACGAGCAGACGAACAAAGGTTTGAATCAATACATGACAGACTTTTTTAACTCCTTCCGGGAATTGTCGAACAACCCGGAGAGTTTGGCGTCGAGAACTCTGGTGCGAGAAAGCGCCGGAGCTTTGACCAAGGATTTCGGTCGGGTCGTGGGGCAGTTGCATGCCGTGCAGGAAGATTTGGATGGTCAGATAAAGACCACGGTGGAAGAGATCAATCAGCTCAGTAAAGAGATTGCCTCCCTGAATGAAAAAATTCAGATGATCGAAGTGCAGAAGATTCCGGCCAATGATGAGCGCGACAAGCGGGACGTGGCTTTGAAAAAACTGGGAGAGAAGATTGATATCTCCTGGGCTGAGGGACGTGACGGTATGGTCACGGTGACGGCCGGTCGCACCGCGATCTTGGTATCGGGTGTGGGCTCTGCGGAATTGAAAGCGCAGGAGACGGACAGTCGCAATCGCATTGATGTTTTTTTTATGGGAAGCACGGGAACACCTGCCAATATCACCGAACAGATTTCGGGAGGTCGCATTGGCGGAGCTCTCGATGTGCGGGATCATGTGATTGAAGATCTTCTGAAACATGTTGATGGCATGGCCTACACTTTAGCTAAAGAGGTTAATACAGCTCATATCGAAGGCTACGATAAGACGGGACGTCCTGGGGTGCTCTTTTTTGAGATGCCGGAAGCGACCAAGGGGGCGGCGTCTTCGATCAGTGTCAATAAAACGATTTTCAATGACGTTGGTCGGATCGCTGCGGGTTCCAAGCCCGGTGCTTCGGGCGACAATGCCGTGGCCAATGTGATTTCATCCTTGCAGTATCAGCAGTTGATGGCGGATGGAACAGCCACTTTGGATGATTATTATAATACTCAAGTGGGTCAGATTGGTGCGGTGGCGCAGAGAGCGGTGAAGTCGCAGGAAGCGCAGAAGAATGTGATGAACCAATTGACGAACATCCGTGAGAGTATCAGCGGTGTTTCGTTGGATGAAGAGACGACGAAAATGATTGAATTTCAAAAGACCTATGACGCCTCGGCTCGTTTGATTAAAACGGCGGACGAGATGTTTGATACAGTTTTGAATTTAAAACGTTTATAGAGTGAAAGGTTGTAAGAAGTTTTCATGAGAATCGCAGATAAGATGGCTTTTAATCAGGTGAATCAGAATCTCTCGAAGAATCGGGCGGATATGGCTGATTTGCAGAATCAAGCTGCGACTCAAAAGCGAATCAACAAACCTTCGGATGATCCTTTGGCTTCCGCTCGCGTCCTGGCGGCGCGCACGGAAGAGC
>JBCECD010000070.1:0-9248 GCA_039206745.1 Bdellovibrio sp.
GATGGCTCTCTCGCAAGACTCGGATCTCGCGTTCTTTTTTTCCTACAAGTTTTGCCAGACGAGCGTCGGTGAAACCTTTGCGCTTTGCTGCCAACAACAAATCTAAATTTTTCTCCGCAAACTCCGCTTTAAACACTTGTTCAAATTTCACCAGACTTTGAATGTGTTCTAAAAAGTAAGGATTGATCCGGGTCAGATCTTCGATGTCAGCCACACTCTTGCCATCCCGAAATGCCTGAAAAAGATGAAAAATACGCTGGCTGTTCGGATAAGAAATCTTCTCGGTCTCCGCCACCACTTCAGGAACAGCCTCGGGGTTTTTCTCTAAACTGGCCAAGGCCTTCATCAAAGACTCTTGCAATGTGCGCCCAATGCCCATCACTTCGCCCACGCTCTTCATTTGCGTGGTCAGAGTGTCTTTTGAACCAGAAAATTTCTCAAAGGCAAAGCGAGGGATTTTAGTCACGATGTAATCCAAAGCCGGCTCATAGCAAGAAGGCGTCACTTTGGTGATATCATTTTTTAACTCTTCGAGGCTGTAGCCAATCGCCAATAATGCGGCGATCTTGGCAATGGGAAAGCCCGTCGCTTTACTCGCCAATGCTGATGAGCGACTGACCCGTGGATTCATTTCAATCACCACACGCTCTCGCGTCGTCGGATGAACCGCAAACTGAATATTGGCTCCTCCGGTTTGAATTCCCACCTCGTTAATAATCTTGCAGGCTTCATCCCGCATCGCCTGATATTCACGATCACTCAAAGTCTGCTGAGGAGCTACCGTGATACTATCTCCCGTATGCACACCACAAGGGTCTAGGTTTTCAATACTGCACACAACAACAAAAGTACCGCGATGATCTCGCATGACTTCCAGTTCAAATTCCTTCCAACCTAAAATACTTTCTTCGACCAGCACTTCGGAAGTGGGACTCTCATGCAGAGCCGTCACCAGCATGCGCTGGTACTCTTCCGGCGAGTAGGCGATTCCACCACCACCGCCACCCAACGTGTAGTTGGGTCGCAGAATCATTGGATAGCCTAAATCCTCTGCGATCTGCATCCCGTGTTCAAAGGTGCGCACCAAATGGCTCTTGGGATAACGAGCGCCGATTTTATCGAGCAAACCGCGAAAGATCTCTCGGTCCTCGCCGGCTTTGATCACTTGAGGTGTGGCGCCTAAGAGTTGAACTTTATACTTTTGCAGAATACCTTTGGCATGCAACTCCAATGCGAGATTGAGCGCTGTCTGACCACCCAACGTTGGAATAACCGCATCCGGTTTTTCTTTTTCAATGATCTTTTCGAGATATTCGACTTTTAAAGGCTCCACGTACACTCGCGTGGCCACCTCAGGATCAGTCATAATCGTGGCGGGATTGGAGTTGACCAGAATCACTTCCAGTCCCTCCTTCATTAAAGCTTTACAAGCCTGCGTCCCTGAATAATCAAACTCACACGCTTGTCCAATCACAATAGGCCCCGAACCAATAATCAGCACTCTCTTGATGTTGGACGTACGCGGCACTTTTCCTCCTAAAAACTAAAGACCCAGCTTTCCTTCATTCGAATAAATCATCTCAGGCTTCACATGTTTGTATTGCTCAAACTTGTAACGCATCTTAATCAAACGCAGCATCAGAATATCAGGATCCAAATCCGGATCTTTACGATGGCGTTTCACTTCACCGAGAATAAACTTCTTGGCACTCTCGGGATGAAAGCAGAAACCGCGTGTGAAAACAAAAGAATCCCCATGCGGGATCAAACGCGCTTCAAACAATTCATCCGGATCAAATCCAAAAATATAAGACGACTGCTTCACCACCAACTTTGCATTGGTCAGCAAATCTTTGATGTAAACATCACCATTCTTGATTTTGATAAATTCAAAAATCGAATGCCGATGCCGCCTGAGAACCTCGAGAATCTGCAACTCTTCATCAGAAAAACGCAGTTCGCGCACCAACAGACACGCCTCCAAAGGAGTTTGCCCGAAGCCCTTCAATTCACGCGTGAAAAAATACCAATCATAAAATTGGGCCATACGCGATTCGAAATGCTCGGAGTTCTCATCCAGAGTTCCTGCATTTTCAAAAAACTCTTTTTTGGCCATCGCCAACTCATCTTTGAAGTTTTCACCGACAAAGTGATTTAATATTTTCTCAATCAATTTTTCGTATTCGTTCATATCATCCGCTCGACAAAGAAACTAAACAGTCCCGCCGCTTCATGCGGCCCAGGACAGCTTTCCGGATGATATTGTATTCCTAAACATTTCCTTTTTTCACTATAAAAACCTGCCACAGTGCCATCGTTGAGGTTGGTATGGCTGACCACAACGTCTTTTGGCAGCCCCTGGCTTTCTACAGCGTAACCATGGTTCTGACTGGTCATATAAATTTGATTAAGCAGAGTGTCGTGAATAGGATGATTGCTGCCACGATGACCAAACTTCAGTTTATAAGTCTTGGCCCCCAAGGCCAAAGCCAAGATCTGATGTCCCATGCAAATACCAAAAATAGGTTTTACGCCCAGAAGTTCGCGGACAGTTCCCGTCGCCACTTGCACATCGGCAGGATCACCTGGACCGTTGGTCAACATAATTCCATCAGGATTGTATTTTAAAATCTCTTGAACAGAAGCCCGGCTATTGAAAATTTTAATTTCAGAACAGCGATTTTGCAGTTCCCGCAAAATATTTTCTTTGCTGCCAAAATCCAAAACAGCAACCCGAGGCCCCACCATATTCTCCCCTCGACGCACTTCCGGTTCGCGGCGAGAGGCCTCATAGACCCAGTCTTTTTCAATCTTCTTTTTTTCCGCAATAAGCTCTAAACCCTTCTTTTTCGCCTCTTCCGGAGAGGACGCTGACACCAATGCGCCCCACGGCGTTCCGCCCTGACGCAAATGCAACGCCAACTGTCTGGTGTCGATCTCTGTCAGCAAAGGAATTTTATTATCCAATAATCTTTTCTTCCATGCATGATCCCTTTCAGAATCCTGCACTTCCAAACAAATAAAGCCCTGAATCCACAATCGATTGGACTCCCAAAAACCATCGTCCACTCCGTAATTGCCCTGCATCGGGGCCGTCATCATCACAATCTGTGTGAAGTAAGAAGGGTCCGTGGCAATCTCCTCATAACCAGAGTGAGAGGTGTTAAAAACCACCTCGCCCGCACGCGGCTCTCCGCCGTGCCAGCGCCCTGCATACAACTCTCCACTCTCTAAAACGAGATAACCCTTCATCCCTATTCCCCTGTCACTACTTTGTAGATCAAGCTCTGCCGAATCAAAACACCGTTCGCCACCTGATCCAACACTTTACATCTTCGATCCTGCAAAATCTCCGCATCCAATTCCGTGCCCTGATTGATAGGACCAGGATGCAGAATCAATGCCTTCTCCGATAAATGTTGAAGATTGTTCCGAGTAAAACCAAATTGCTCTCGATACTCCGTCAAAGAGTACGAAACTTCATGCCGCTCCAACTGCACACGCAAAGCCATCGCAACAGTCGCCCATTGCAGTCCCTCCCTCAGAGAGGAAAAAATGCGCAGGGAGGATCTCTCCTGCGGCAAGAAAGGTGCCGGCCCACAAAGCGCGACCTCATAGCCCAACTTTTCTGCCAATTCAAAATGAGAAGCGGCTACACGGCTATGGCGAACATCGCCCACAATCAAAACTCTCTGCCCCTCACAACTTCCGAGATGTTTACGAATCGTATAAGCATCCAGCAACGCCTGCGAAGGATGTCCTTTTTTACCCCAGCCTGCATTCAAAATAGGCATCGCTATTTGCTGAGACAACGCTCGCAGATCCAATTCATCGCCGCAACGAATGACCACAAAAGAAGGTGACATCGCGGCGACATTTAAAACCGTGTCTTCATAGGTTTCGCCTTTTTCCAGACTGCTTCCCGACTTGCCGTCTAACCGTAGAGGATAGATTCCCAGACGAGCGCAGGCTGTTTCAAAGCTCATGCGAGTTCTTGTGCTGGCCTCAAAAAACAAAAGGGCCCCGGTTTGACCGAAGCCCTGAATATCCAAAACCTCTTTAGCGGCAATTCGATCCGCCACAGAGAATAGAGAATTGATTTTTGTTTTTTCAAGGCTTGTAAGATCAATAAAAGAAGTATTATTTTTAGACGACATCTAAAACCCAAGCCTAGAACCCCGGGATTCATCTGTCAATGAACTGCAGAAAAAACTCTCTCCCAACGCAGCGAAGGATAGCGCTCTCCACCCCAACGATTTTGCCAATCTAAAGAAAGCCAAATCCATCGCACTCTTCCTTCCAATTGCCCCACTGGCACAGTTCCCCAATAGCGCGAGTCGTCACTTGCATCTCGATTGTCTCCCAAAAGAAAAACTTCTCCCGGAGGCACCACCAGGGGACCAAAATCTTTTTCTTCCGGTCGCTTTTGAAAAATCACTCGCCATGGACGTCCCGACTCTATGCCCACTTCACGATAGATATCAAAAAGCTCAGGGCTAGGATTGTCACGGGCCTCTTCCTCTGCCGCCACCTTTTCATATTGCAAAGCCTCTTCATTCACCCAAAGACGACCTTTGAGAATCTGAATGCGATCTCCCGGCAACCCCACCACTCTCTTCACATAAGTGATTGTCGGCTGATCCGGATAGCTGAAGACAACGACATCTCCACGTTCGGGCAATGAGACCGCCCATTTTTTCGGAGAAAATGGAATAGAAACTCCATAGGAAATACGTGAGGAAAAAATAAAATCACCAGGCTTTAAAGTCGGCTGCATCGAGCCTGTCGGAACTCTGTAAGCCGTGACCAAATAGTTGCGCACAAATAAAGCACACACCGTCGCCAGAACCAGAGTCGTAAAATATTCACGCCATCTCTTCATTCTTTTGATGCTACCTTGATATTCAAAAGCTTCAATTGTTTTTTAAAGAAGGCGCAGGCCTTCTTTATTAATGAGCGGACTGAATATACTCCTGCAACTCAGGGATCTCACAAGGCACACATCCCACCTTGCCAACCACCACGCCCGCAGCATAATTCGCCAGCATACAGGAGTGCACTAAAGATAAACCCGACATCAAGCCCAAAGCCAAAGCCGCGATCACCGTATCACCAGCACCCGTGACATCGAAGACCTTGCGCGCGTAGGTCGGCACCTCCGTGACATCGTCTCCCGAGAAGATGGTCATACCATCTTTTCCCCGAGTCAAAACGACCTCCTTGGCACCGGTGATCTTTTGCAGAGCTCGGCCCATCTCGAGAACTTTATTTGGATTTTCTTGCAGCTCATTGAAGTCCATTCCCGTGAGAATGACAGCTTCATCGTAATTCGGCTTGATCAAATCCACACCGGCATAAAAAGAGCCGGCATTACTGCGATGCGGATCAAGCATCAGTTTTTTTCCATGCTTTTTACAGACCGCCGCAGTTCTCTCGATCACATGTTTAGAAACCACACCTTTGGCATAGTCCTCAATAATCACGCAATCCACCTGAGGAATATGCTTTTCAATCGTCTGCAACAGACGCTCCTCTGTCGCCGCAGAAAGGTATTTGCGTAATTCGTAATCAACGCGCACCAAATGGTGATGCTTGGCCATCACACGGGTTTTTCTTGTGGTGGGACGATCCTTATCAACGATAACATAATCCCAACTCACTCCATTTTTTTGACAGAGGTCCTTGAGCAAATCCGCACCGGTGTCAGCTCCCACGACAGAAACCAGCACCGCCTCGCCACCTAAACTGGCCACATTTTGAGCCACGTTGGCCGAAAGCCCCAAGCGAATATCCTCTTCTTCCACTTCCAACACCGGAACCGGAGCTTCTGGACTGATACGACGAACATGACCCATCACATATTCGTCCACCCCCACATCACCAATAATCATGATTTTTCTGCCCTTTAATGAAGGGAGCTGCTTGAGAAGTAACTGCTTTTCCTGGGCGCCAACGCTAACTTTCACCGGTGATGTCATTTTTTCATTCTCCTCACCTCTGGTTGTAGCGGAGTCGATCTAAAAAGTCTATTTCGCTTTTGTCGCGCCTGCTTTCCTGTGTTAAGAGAAGGGCCTATGTTTAAAAAGCGAGATGGGCGCGATCGCTCTCCTCAGAAATTTCATGCTCCTCCCAAAAAACCAGGCTCCCTTCCTCGGGGCTTGATCTATAAAGCCGACTATATCTCTGCTGCCGAAAAGGAAGCCATTCTCACCTACTTACGCGGACTTTATCCTATTTGGGAAATGCGCTATTCTCGTAACAATCCTCCCCCCAGCAATCAAAAACAGCGCCCTCTGCTGCGCCCGGTTTATTGGTTGGGCAACTGGCAATTCGCCTGTTTGAATTACTACCATCCTCCAAAGGGACTTCTCAATCGCTGCGTCCAGGCCGAGCCCTATCCTCCAGTGTTGCAACATCTTGTGCAAAAAATCGAAGCCCTGATTCGCGACACGATTGAAGCGCGTGACATTCCTCGGGGCTGGCACTTCAACACATGCCTGATTAATTTTTATGGCGATCGTATTCAAGAAGACGGAAAAAAAGTCGACTGCGCCCGTGTGGGAGAACATAAAGATTTTGAACCTGGACCCGTAGCTTCCATTTCTTTCGGCGAGAGAGCTCTTTTCCAATTTGTCTCCAGTCGCGGCACCGAAGCCAAATCCAATGTGGTCCTACAGCAGTGGCTGGATGATTGCTCACTGCAGGTTTTCGCCGGTGATAAATACAAAAAACTTCTGTTTCACCGCGTGCAGAGAGTGGAGAAAAAGAAAAACTTCCTTTTCACCCTCAACGACATTCCCGACTTTCAAACTCGTCGAATCAATTTTACCTTCCGCTATGTTCCCGATGAGCACATCGTTCCCTTCACGCGACTTTCCAGTGAAGCACAAGAAGATGTCAAAGGGTATATGGAACAGCTCTCCGAGCACTCCGAG
This sequence comes from Bdellovibrio sp., assembly GCA_039206745.1. GTDB lineage: Bacteria > Bdellovibrionota > Bdellovibrionia > Bdellovibrionales > Bdellovibrionaceae > Bdellovibrio. The sequence goes on from JBCECD010000070.1 coordinate 6,936, forward strand.
TTTTTCCAAAAGGCCTTACTGGCTCCTTAAGGAGCCACATGCCACAAGGCTTTGAGCGAATATTTTCCCGACGCTCCCGGCACAAGATGAACCTTTAAATTATAATTCACCCAACGCACAATCATCTCCTGCTCTGACTCCGTCAGTTCGGAATTCAAAAAACGGAAATCAAACTGCGACAGAGGCAGACTGAGATTCATTGTGCGACTTTTCCCCTGCGAGTTGGTCACTTCAATTTCAACCGGCGCATAACCCGCCTCCGGGGCAGGCTTACGCGCTGTGAATCGCACTCGCGAACCCGCATCGATGAAACCCACCCACTCTTCATCAAACAAATCCACCTGCAAAGATCTCTCGATCGTTTTAAAGCCGGCGGAGTGAGACAAAATAGTCGCTTCAAAAATAGAGGCCATCGCATTCCAATCATAAGGCACAGGCAGAGTGCAGTGAACTCCCTCTGGCACTTCAATCACACGGATATTTTTACTTTCAATTTTGATCTCTTTATTCTGCAGACGCTGCGAATTCAAAGCATAAGGCACAGCGGGATCTTTTGGAGTTGAGTAAATAAAAACCGGCTGTTCCACATTTTTATAAAAAGACCAAAAATCATTCAGCCGCCAAAAATCCGAACCGTCCTCCATGAAAGGCGGTAAATGCACCGTCGAGTTGTAAGACAATCCCCCGCGATAAGTGCGAGCAATCTCCTCAATCGCATGCGACAAGAAAGAAAAGCGCTCGTAGGTACTCACTGATGGCACCTTTTCCTCGAGTCCCGCCAATCTCTGACGACTCCACAGATCCACAACTGCCGATCCCACTCCACCACGAGTCAGATTCTGCATGGTTTTTTGCAGATCGATGACGGGACACAAAGCTGTATAACTGCGAATGAAAGAGCGTTCGTTGATGGCTGAGTTATATTTGTTGAGAAGCGATGCAAAGAGAACACCATGGCCCCCCAAACTCACTCCAAAAAGATGAACCGTATCAACAATACGCGACAGCGGTTCATCCGGATGAGTGAGCAAACGAGATATCAAAATATTCTGAATGCCTTCATCATATCCGCCAAAAGAGAACTGACTGTTGTTCGTGATAAAGTCCGAGCTGGACATGTTTTCCAACACCAAAACATTGAACGGCATTTGCTCGAACAACATCATCAACCAGGCACGTTCCGGTTTGAAATCTTCGACGTTCGAAAAAATTCCCAAACGTAATATCACCAGAGGCCGGCGCTTCATATCTCCCTTTAAAGCCAGCAATCCTTTGAGTTTGATATTACCAGGAAGATCAAACAAAACATGACTTAAAAAAGGATGTTTTTGCGGACTGTACTTCATAGTCATCATCTTGAGAAGATTAGACCATGAGCCCACCGGGCCTGTGCGCAACTCCCCTTGGCAATCCTGAATATACTTTTGCACCACCGCCCCCTGCAAAGAGGGGCTGCGACGAATGCGCGAGTCCTGGATTCTCTGCTGCCACACTTCCGAACTGCACTCTCGACTCAGAGTATGGGGCGTCGCTTGCGGCGACCAACTCAAAACAGTTTCAAAGAGGAAGTTTAACAGAAAGGGATAACGCCCCGGGTTGCCTGTTGCAACTGAGGCTCCGTCCTCGAGAAAGTGCACGCGTGAACTGCGAAACTGCTCCATAAACGCACGCTGTGGACTGTTGGCAAGAGAGACAGAAAAAGAGGCCGAAAAAACAAGAATGAAAAGGACAAAACACGACCGAAGCATAGGTTTATTGTGACCAAAAAGAACCAGTGAGTCATCACCTTTTTCCAGAGTGACTTTGAGTATTTACTTCAATAAGATTTGACGGTGTATTTTTAAGGAGACACATATCATGGAACACAAGATAGAGCCCCTTTATGACGGGCCTCTTTTCAGAAATGCCATTCAGACTCTCGAAGAAGCTGCTAAAATTATCAACTGCGATCCAAACGTTTTAGAGCGTTTGAAACGCCCTCGTCGTGCCATCACAGTCTCTGTTCCGGTGCGAATGGATGACTACAGCGTGAAGGTGTTCACGGGCTATCGCGTGCAATACTCTCCCACTTTGGGGCCTTATAAAGGCGGGATTCGTTATCATCAAAATGTGGACTTATCAGAAGTTGTCGGCCTTGCGGCTTTGATGACTTTCAAAAACTCAGTTTTAGGTCTGCCTTTGGGTGGAGCGAAAGGCGGCATCACTGTCGATCCTTCTAAGCTTTCTCGCACTGAAAAACAGAATCTGACTCGTCGTTATGCTTCTGAGATTGGTCCTTTTGTCGGACCAACCAAAGACATCCCGGCTCCTGAT
>JBCECD010000071.1:0-9219 GCA_039206745.1 Bdellovibrio sp.
GATTCCGTTAATAATTCTCTCTTTTGGCCTATTCCTTGCTCAGTTGGCGGTCGGGGTTGATGTGTGGAGTGTTTTTGTCACCACATATCTGCAAAAATTTAGGGGGTTTCTCATGTCTCTAAGGATCGTCCTTGTCTGCGCGCTGTGCTTGATGATGCTTTCCATCGCCAGTGCCGAAAGCGTATCCCTGCCTTTAAAATCTATCAAGAAGCCTTCCGCAGATTTGCTCGGCTCTTCAGGAACCGCTTTGGATGTGGGGCAGGCTGCCGCCATGGCCTCCCAGGGAACGGACCTGAGCACTCTCAATCCTGTCGACAATAAAATGTGGCAAAATCGAGTTTACAGCGCGGTGGAAGAGGGCGTTTATCCGCAAAAAGGTGTGAAATTCCTCTCTGAAGAGGCGGCTCTGCCTTTCACTTATATGTCTCGGGTTCAGTCTGTGGATAATCCACAACTCTTCTATCGCATGAGTTTGAGTCGATACAGTCACACCACTTTGATGCGAGTGGCGCTGCTGCGCAAGTTGGGTTATTATGTGCCGTCACCTCGCTATTATCGCAATCTGCGCGTTTTCTTCGCGAATGAAGAGGCAAAAAAGAAATTCTTGTCAGACGCTCAAGAGTCTATGATCTCAGACTTTGACAGCCGGGGTTGGGTGCTTGAAGACAATGCTCAAAATCACTCTGTGGTTTTTTCCGATGCAATGCTCGAGCCGGCTTTGGCTGAATACTTTGATATCCATTGGGGTTATGCTCCAGATCCAAACAATCCAGATCATCTGCCAGCGGTGCAGCGGTATTCCCGCTATCGCGCTTATCGGGCTTTGATTTTACCTTTTGCTCTGGTGGATGTTCCGGAGAGTATCAACCGTTTCTCCGCTAAATTTGCCTCGGTTTTGTCGGGACATGTGGTGATCAACCATCCTGCCGCAGAATCTTTTGCTTCATGCACTTATGAGGATGCACGCTGGCTGGCGCGTCGGCTGGCCACTTTGAATTATCGTGATATCCAGGAGATTGTTAAGGCCGGTGCTTTCCCTGAAGAATTGGAAGAGCTGGTCTTAGTGAAGCTGCTCTATCGTATTAATAATACATTGGAGGTTTTCGATCTCAAAGGAGCGATGTCCCTGCCTGCTTTGCCAGCTTTGACTTCGATTCAGTCACGCAGTGGTTTGGTGAAAGACGGCAAAGTGATGAAAGAGTTTGTTCCGGGCTATCCGCAGCGCTTTGCGCACGGGGATCGCGAGTCGCCCTTTCAAGACGGAGACTTGCAGCGATACATGGGAATTCGGGGTAAGTCGGCGGTGATTGGTACTGCGATCAATCACATCAACGAGGCCTTGGATCTGCTCAAAGTGAGTGACTTGGCTGAAAAACGTGGCGAAGAGATCACTGAGCGAATTTATCGTCATATCCGTGAAAATCCCAATGAGCCACTCTATCAAAAAGTGGAGTCATGGGGTGGTCCTGTCGGGGGCTTTAATCTATCAGGAACACGGCATGTGAGCACAGGAACTTATTACGACAGTTCGGCGCCTATTCAATTGGTGGATAATATCAGCGTGGCGGGCCGTCTGGGATACTTCATGGCCTGGGATGGTGTGCCCAATGCCATGCCGATGGCGGGAGCTAATATTATGGTGATGCGTGATTACACGCATGTGCGACCTCTGCTCTCAATTCAGGAAGGCACTAAGATTCCGTGGCGGAATCTTATCATCCCGCAATTTATGAGCAAGCTTTCGAAAGTGTTGGATGAAAAAGGTCTGGTTCAATCAGAAGATGGTAAAAGCCAACGCCAGCCTCTCGATGCCTTCTTGAATGACCTGCGTGAGGGGGAAGTCTTCACAGTGACGGATTCCGTGGCTCTGTCAACTTATGGACAGATCTCCTCTTCTTTCGATGTGCTTTTGGGGATTGCACCTTTGAATTTTATCAACACCGTGAATGCAGGTGTCGATGCCGCGCGAGTGATTTTGCGTCAAACAAGCTTTATGCGAACGAAGGAAGGAATTCAAGTTTTTGTTCGTTCCCAGAAGAGCAGTGCTTTAGGAGCGACTCTCGATTTTAATTATTTTATCAATGTCATGCGAATCCGAGCCACCACAACCTGGACAGATTTAAAGACCCATGCCTTTGTGATCGACTACAATCCGGAGTATGCGGAGCTTCTCGATACAGGTCGCTTGGATACGAAATTTGTTAAGGACTTTGTTGAAACAAGAGATAAGTTGAAGCCCGCTCTGCGCGCGCTCTTCAAGAGCAATGAGCCAGAGCTTCTCTACACTCATTTTGCCCATAAGAAATTTGAAATTGATCACAAGCTTAAAACCAAAGAGTTGCGAAGCAAGGTATTGGCGATGCGGGTGAACTCTTTCAACGAAGATCATTTGTTGAAGATCCGTTATCCACGCAGTCTTGAGACTCCAGAACTGGACCCTCGTGATGAGGAAGTGGTGTTGTTTGCCAATAAAAAAGGGGAGCTCAAGGGGCGGGATCTTTTGGGTTTTGCCTTTGATTGGCTGGAAGGGTTGCTGAATAAAAAAGCTCCGAAAAGCAAAGTGGATTTGGCTCGCAGTGATGACCCGAATCCGGCCAATACGCCGTTCGGAAAAGCTTATTGGCGAATGGTGACTACGGAGGCCGACCTCACCACCACGACAACTCCTTTCGATTCCGTGGCGGTTTTGCAGCACGTTTGGGGTGGATGGCATTTGGATCGCCGGGACTTCCTGCGCTTGTTGGACGAGGTTCAACGCGAACTCGATGGCACGCCTTTGACTTCTTATCGACTGATCGAGCCTGAAGCTTTTGCCAATGTGACGTCAGTGGATTTCTATCGAATCACGGCTCAGCTCTCGGTGTTGCCGGGCGGTTTGGATAAGATCCGTGAGTTGATCTTGCAGCCGGATGCAAATGGTAAGCCGGTGAAAAGAGCGAAGTTTATTGCCGGCTTCTTCCAAAAGTTGAGTGAAAAAGTTGGCAAGAAGGCACGTCCTAACGATAAAGAAATGTATGAGGATATGTTGCGCATATTGGGGAATGGTGACTTCAGTAATGGCAAAAATCGCTTTAATCATCTCTGCCAAGAATATCATCAGACTCAGGCGCGGGATGCCGCTCACAGTGCGATGGCTCAGCCGAGCTCCTATTGGATCAATGGGACGAACTATGAGTGCATGATGCCTTGGATGGAAAAATTGTTGCAACTTTCGGCGAGCTATCCTCAGGACAAGAAGGCACAGACTCAATGGATGACGGAAGTTTTATATGTCTTGGATCAGGAAATCCCTCTGCCTCAGTTGTTAAAGATCTTAGGTCAGGAGAACTTTGTCTTCTTTGTGCGTATCAATGGATTCCGCACAGGAGATGAAGATGGTGACTTGGAATACTTCTCCAACACATTGGGTGATCCGAAAAAGAATATCGATTATGCCAATGGTTTAATCTCTATGTTCGCGACGAAGACGCGAATCTCACCCATTGAATTGGATCGTTCTTTAGGGAGTTTCCGATGAAGTATTTTAATATTTTCAATATAATGATGACCTTGCTGACCAGCGGCTCCCTGTTGGCTGCAGATCCCTTTGCTGAATTGCAGTGGACTTTGAAAAACCAAGGTTCTCCGCAAATGGTGGACTTGGATCCTTTGCAGACTTACCGAGTTCCTGCTCGGCAAGGGGAGGATGTCAACCTTCCGGCTCCGTTGAAGGCAAAGAAAAAAGTACTGCTCGCTGTTCTCGATACGGGAGTGCAGAAAGATCATCCGGATTTAAAAAACATTCTGCACCGGAATGAGAGTGAATGTAAGGCTCTCGAAAAGTTCCAAGCGTGTCTGCAAGACAAGTCGCGCAAAGAGTGCGAGGAAATCTGGATGGATCTGAACAACCCTGAAGTGGATCAGGATAAAAATGGTTATCCTTTGGATTGCCAGGGCTGGAGTTTGTTAGGGCCGGTGAATGCAGCGGGCATTTTAGGTCGTCCTGATTTTGGTGATGAACAAGGACATGGTACGCATGTCACTGGAATTATTGCTGCGGAAGCTGACAACAACATCGGTGTGCGCGGTCTCAGCCAAAATATTGAAATTCTGCCTGTGCAAGTGATTGGCGTTCAGCCGAGTGAGCCGATCAAGCCTTTGTCTATCTATGACTCCCCCAAGGAAGAAGGTCGCGAAAGCATCCGCCGCAGTCTGGGAGACATGGTGGCGCGAGGAGTGATCTATGCCATGCGCTCCGGTGCGCAGGTGATCAATTTTTCCATGGGATGGCCGCAGACGTCAGACTCTGAATTCATGCGCAAAGTGGTGGAAGAAGCTCAAGCGCGTGGCGTGATTATTGTCGCGGCGGCGGGGAATGATTCGACGAGAGCCTTGCTCCGCCCTTGTGCTTATCCGAATGTGATTTGCGTTGGAGCTTCGGGGCCTGATGGTGCGATGACTCACTTTTCAAACTTCGGCAGCGGTGTGGATGTGGTGGCTCCTGGTCTGAATATTCTCAGCACTTTCCCAGAGTCCCGTCGCTCGATTCGTTTCCGTTCGACACTAGGCTATGAATATCTTTCGGGGACTTCTCAGGCCTCTCCCGCAGTGGCGGCGGCTGCCGGAGAGCTGTTGGCGCGAGGTGTTCCTGCAAGCGAGGTTCATGCTCGTTTGATTCTGGGAGCTCGTCCTTTGCGCGACAACCTGTCTTTGTTAAGCGGGGGATCTCACGAGAATTTGCAAGAGATGAATCCTGAAAAAGTGATTTATAAAAAGTTTTCTGCTGCGGGAAATTTGGATTTGAAAAGGTCTTTGGATTTAAAACCGCAGGCTTTGATTATGCCGGCGACGAAAGAGCGCACGGAGATTCCTTGGGATCGTCAGAATAAAAATCTTTTTATGGAGATCTCTTTCATCAATCGCTGGCAGGATGTTGAAACTTCCAAAGTGCACATGGATGCTCGCTTCGAAAAGCCTCATGTGGAAGCGGCTCGTCCGTGGATCACTTCTATTAAAGAAGCAGCTCCCTATGACGTGATATGGAAACAGGGTGAGGTGAGAAAATACACCGTGGCGATGAGTTTGGTGGATGCGACAGATCCGAGTCAATCGCGCATTCCCAGTGAGTTGGATTTAACTGTCGATGTGACCGTGGGAGGTCAGTCTGTCCGGCGCTATATTCTGGAGAGTGAGATCACTGTAGAAGTGAATCCTTCCATGGTCGGTGCGGATGTGCAGAGCTTCACTGTTTCTGACATGCCTAAGGTGCGAACTTCTTTTGTGCCTATTGATCAGGCTTTGGATACCCAGCCTGGTAAGAGAGACTATTTTGCTCTCTCTGAAAATAAAAACACCTGGCAATTGTGGCTGGTCTCCGAGACGAAGCCTGGAGCTTATCAGGCCGTGGGTGGGACCAAGATTCTTATTGAAGGAGAGAGTGATAATCTCCTGGATAAAGTCACAGCTCGTATGGATATGAACGGAGATGGTGAGAGCGAGTACGTTCTGGGGGTCTTGGAAGATAAATCGGAAGATGAAGAGGCCAAGGGCTCTCCGACAACCTTCTTTGTTTTTGATAAAGAGATGAAGGTGCTTGAGACTTTTGTCTATGACGGCGTGAAGGCGCCGATGCCTTTGGATGCGAGTCAGATCTATTGGCAAAAAGTGGGTTCTACGAAACGTCCAGCATGGATTGGGGGCGGTAAAGATCCTGAGCGCAAACGCACTCTGCGCGATCAGTGGGAAAACCCCATGGATCTCGAGAAGCGCAAACTGCGTTTTTATTTCCTTAATGAAAAAAATGAACTGAAGTCTTTGCAAGAGCATGAAGGCTATCAAATTGTCGACATCATTCAGCCCCGCCAGGAGCAGATTGAAGACGGCAAAATCTTTATCATGCTGGCGAAGAACAGAGGGACAGAAGCGAAGCCTTCCTACTTGTATGACTTTGCTATTGCAGAGGTGCAAAACGGGCAGGTGCAAAACTTTATGACCTTGGATCTTTTCCACGATATCGCGATTTATCGCAATATTCTCGATACGCGCGTAGATCGAATTCAGAACTTAGATGTCGGCGGCAGTGAGTTCGCAGGCAGCTTTTGGTTTGGTGAAGGCCTCAATCGTCAACAACGTTTGACGCTGTTTGATAATAAATCATGGGATATCTTGGATAATCAACTCTCTGCGCAGCGGTCCCAATTCGACTCTGCTTTGCGTGTGCGCGCCGTGTTTGCTGGAGAGCATCGCAAAGGAACTTTCGTCCTAACAAACTCGGAAATTCAATATCATGACCTGCTAAAAAAACAGGTGATCACGAAGAGCATGGAGCGCTACACTTTCTTCCCAGACAACCTGCTTATCAGTCTGTATATGCCTCTCACTTTGCGTGACAGTCGTGACTCAAAATCCAAGCTGCCAGGGCTTTTCACGACTGAGAGTGCGGGGCTCAGTCGTGGTGTCAAAATGTTGGTACCGGTTTTTGCAAAGGATGGCTCTGTCGTCGAGCTGGTGTCACCAGCGCGCTTCCGATTTAAGTCTTCGGGTTGTCGCGCTATGGAGACGCCGGTTTTTGATGGGAGCCAAAATGCTCACTCTTTTGATTACTACTGTGGAGAAAAATTATTAAGGGTTAACTTGACTTATTGAGAGAAAAAATTTTTATTGCACGAAAAAAAGCACGAGAAAAAAACCAATAAAGGAGGAATCACTATGAAAAATGTTATGAAGTGTTTGTTAGCAACGGTTGTTGCAACTGGATTCACTGCCTGCGGAGGCGGCGGTGGTGGCGGAGGCGGTGGTGGCGGATCTGCTGGTGGTGGCGGTTCTGTTTTGTACTATCCTTACGAAACAGTTTACGGAGCTACTTGCTCCACATTCGAAGCAACTCCAGGTTGCACATTCTTGACGTCTACTGGCGAGAGAATTGAAGTGACTGAAGATCCTCACTACAATAGCTACGGCTATGGCTCTGATGATCTTTGGTATGTGAAATTCAATTCTGCGGGCAGTGGTGCCGTTTACAATGATTTGGGACAATTCCAATACTATGCGGATGTTTCTGAGTTTGCTGGTTATGTCGGTGGAACAACTATTGGTGTTGGAACGACAGGTTTCTTCTGGGAGAACGTGGCTTCTGGTACTTACTGGTTGGGTAAAAATGGCGTTCTTTACAACGCAAACTCTGGCGAGTCTAACTACGGTCAAGCGATCAACGACAAAACTTCTTCTTCAGCATCTGATACAAACTTTGCTGCTTTGAGCTCTGACTCAAACAAAAAGCTTGTGAAAGCAGCGTCTGAAAGATTGATGAATGAATACGGCTTTAAACAAGACAAAGCTGTTGCAATTGCTTCTGCGTTGAACTCATGGGCTGTTGCTGCTGCTGAGCGCGGTAAAACTTCTGAAAAAGACATGGACAAAACTTTCAAAGCTGTATTCGGTGTTCAGTTCTCTGACGCTTTGGCAGCTGCGAAAGATTTGGCTATGGGTGACTCTCAAGCAATGCAAGATTTAACAAATCGCTCTGCTTCTGAGTTGGGTTTGAAACCTCACCAAGCGCAAAAATTCATGAAGGGCATGTATAAAAAAGCTCTTGCTAACTGGGGCTACGACGAAACCAGCTTCAACTGGTAATCGGTCCTGGTTTTCTGAAAGCAAAAAAACCCACGCCTCATCGCGTGGGTTTTTTATTTTCTGGTAGACTTGTTGTCGGCTCTTTTATCTAAAGAAGCGTCCGCTGCTTTGAAAAAAACTAAGCGATTTTTTTCAGAATGTGCTGAAGAGTTTCTGGATCTGAGGCTTGATCTTTCCAGTGTTTGTGAGCAGTGAGGAAGACCTGGACCAGTTGACTGTCGAATTGGGTGCCTGAGCATCTCTTCAGTTCCGCGTAGACGATGTCGTCAGAAAGGCCTTTGCGGTAGGCGCGGGTCTGTGACATGGCATCGTAAGTGTCGACGATTAAAATGATCCGTGCCAAGAGAGGAATCTCGTCGCCACGTTTTTTATCAGGGTATCCGGCGCCGTCGATGCGTTCGTGATGACCGCGCACAGCAGGAAGAAGTTGAGCAAAGAACGGGTGAGTGGCAAGGGGCTTGATAATGTCTTCACTCATGGTGGAGTGATTCTTCATGATGAGGTATTCGTGGTCATCCAATCGTCCTGGTTTCGCGATAATAGATTGAGGAATGCCAATTTTGCCGAGATCGTGGAAGAGGCCGGCAAATTCCGCCAACTTTTGTTCGTATTCGTTCAGTCCGGCATCACGGGCCAATTTACGAGAGAGCTCACCAACGCGACAACAGTGTTCGTAGGTGACAGGATCCACGAACTTTAAGGATTGAAGCAGCGCTTGCGCAGATTCGTAGGCCCAGTTCGGTATATTTCCCCATGGAGACGACATAGATTCCCCTTCCCCCTGATTTCATTCGGGAAAAAATGTACAAAACTTAAATATAAACTCCATTTCCCTCAGTTTGAGACAGGAATTGTGAGTGGAGTTTTGATTGACAGCTCTCGTGAGGATTGAAAGACTTTCTGTAGCATTCTGATCTACGGAAAGGTCTCTTATGAAAAAATGGATTTTGGCTTCTCTGATTCTAGTCTGTGCTTCGACGTCTCTGGCGCAAAAAATCAAAGTGCGACGAGTGAAAGGAAATCAAGCTGTCATTGAATACTCGGGAGGAATCTTGCAACCAGGGCAAGCTTATGAACTGGCGCATGATGAATTTTCAGAGCCCTCGAGTTCATCGGGGTCTCGGCAGTATGTGGTGGGGCTGGACTTTAGTTTATTGAGCACGAAATCAGATGCGAGTGGGGCCGAGAGTGTGACGGAGGTTACTTTAGGAGGGAAGTTTGGCTGGAACTTTGTCAGCTATGAAATAGGCCCTCTTGTTAAGTGGACTTCTTCGACGACGGGAAGTGCAACAAGCAGCACGTTTCGAGTGGGGGGCTTTGCTGACTACAATATGATCCACAATATGGCCGGAGAGGCTTTTATTTATGGTTTGGGCGGCAGTGCCTCGATGGGGCAGCAAGATGTTGGTGGGAACAAAAAAGATCTGATGACGTTCTTTGCCGGCCCTTTTGCGAAGTGGTTTCCGACGGGCGGATCCGTCGGGTTTCGCACGGACCTCGGATATATTTATCAACGTCAGTCCGGCGGATCATCCGGCGATGTGGCGGTTTCCGGCCTCAGCTGGGAAGCCGGAATCCTCGCGTATTTCTAGCGAGAGCGGTGCGTAC
>JBCECD010000072.1:0-9194 GCA_039206745.1 Bdellovibrio sp.
GTTCAGCTCCATAATGATGTCGAAGGCCCGACCGATGTTGATTCCTCGGTCCGCAATTTTCTTTTCCTCAGCGGCTTTGATGGCCAGCTTCGTGAACTTAATAGCCCCTTCATAGAGCATCAGAAGAATTTTCTCCCGACTCGCGCTCTGCACTGAGGTGTTTTTATATTTTTGATAAGCGTTCTTGTTCATAATCCCCCGTCCTTCTTATCAACCTTTCGGAGCCATGGCCGCAAACCGTGCTTGTTGCGCCTGCATGTCCGACATCTTTTGTTCCAAATCTGCAAACTTTCTTCTTAAACTGTCTTCTTTTCTTTCCAACTGCCGCTCTTTCGTTTCAATCCGTCCATTGACTTGATTGATCCGATCCTGCAACCCTTTCTTCCGATTGGAGATTGCTCCGAATTGTCCGTTGAGCAAATTTCCAATCTCCCTCTTTACACTGGCAACAAAGCCGGTGCTAAAACCATCACCACGGAAAAAGGCCGCCACCTTTTGCGGATCTTCATTCAAGACTTTATTGAATTTGTCCTGGCTGAAGTTTAAAGAACCGTTACGGTTGAACTCAATACCCAATTCCCCCACCCGGCGGATTGGCGACTGCACACCCATCTGAGGATTCAGAATCACACGGCGCAGGCTATTCTCAATCGACCGCAACATGCCGTCACCGCCCAGAGGACCCAAAGTTGGATTCTTGCCTGTACCGGATTGCAATTTGTTTTGCTTTTGAATGAACTCCAAAGCGGCATTGTAGGCATCGACAAAGCTTTTGATTTTACCACTGATGACTTCGAGATTCTCTTTGACGCTCAAACGGATCTCACGTCCCGGCGCCGCCGATTTAAAATCTAATGTCACACCCGGAATCAAATCAGTGGATTTATTCTCAGGGAGTTCAATTTCAAACCCATCCACTTTCACTTTGGCATTTTGAGCCTTACGGGATTGCTCAAAATACATATCCTGATCGCCATCCAATAAATAAATCTTCGGAAAATTAACCTGATTGTCATCTCCCGGAGCCAAACCTGAAACCAAGAGCTTAAATGGATTTTCTTTATCTTTGCGATCTTCCAAAATCTGAGCTTTCAAACCGACATTGGAGGCATTGATTTGTCTAACCACGCCCTCCAGTGTGGAGTTGGAACCATTGATGTAAACCTCTTTGGTGCCTTCGGGGGTTTCAAACTTTATATAACCCACTCCCATCTGTGTTTCATTTTTATCGGGAAAGCCATTGGAGATCGCAGCAGGGTTTTGTGCTAGCTGCACCACTTCGATAGCATGATCTCCAGGCACAGCGGTCTGGGGATCCACTTGACCGGCGATAACATTCTCATCACCGCTGATAAACTTTTTGTCGATAAAACCGCTGGTAGAAGTCAGCTCACCCAGATTTTTTGTGATATCACTGACCTTGGTTTCAAGATCTTGCACAAGTTTGAGCTTGTCCTCGTTCTTGGTTTTCTGTGTCTCCATCTGCTTCACAGGGATTCGCTCAGCATCCATAAGCTGATCAACGATATTTGGTGGTAAGCCAGAGGCCATCCCTGTAAAACGAATTGCTGCCATGGAATCATTGTCTCAGAACGATGCAAAGACAGTGAGTCAATTAAATGTCTGTCTCTAGGGCCAGAACCTTCGCCGGAGAGGCTCTTCTACTCTTATTTTGCAGGGAATTTTGACAGAGTGCTTTTCCGCTGGACGTCTCTCTAGGAAGCAACTGCACTCTACGCTGATCTTTTCAGAAGTTGACCCCGCGAAGTCGGGTCTGCCGGCAAAGTCCACAGCTCTTGTTCAGGAATCCGACGAATCAGATTTCCCAGATTGTCCTTTACCAAAACAAAGCGTCCTTTTTCCTGGGTTTCGAGTTCCACAGTCCACTTGTGCTCTTTGGTTGCCGGAAGATTGCGCAAATGTTCCAGAGAGCGCTCGAGCTGCTCTTCACTCATCGGCTCATGCTGTTGCTGGTGTTGCTCTCCGTAAGATTGTTGCCCGTTGGCATCGCGATCATGGGACTCATCGGACTTAATAGTTTTCCCGATGTTATCGACTGAGCGAACATCATTGTTCGGAATAATATTTGAGACCAATCCCTTGATATTCATATACAACCTTATCGGCATATCGAGAGGAATACTTAAGTACCATCCCTCCAACCAAGGTCGTGATTATGTCTATTTGTGCTTATTTCCGATAGGTTTCCACTTTGTTGCGACCATTTCTCTTAGCCGTATACAAGGCTTCATCGGCATGAGCGATAAGATCTTCCATCTCTTCGCCATCGCTCCATTGTGCAACCCCAAAACTGGCTGTCACATTCAATGTCTTTCCTTCATAATCGAAAGTTCGATCCGCTAAGAATTGACGAACCCTTTCCGCGACTAACAGGCCCCCCTCGAGAGGAGTCAATGGTAAGATCACGACAAACTCTTCTCCTCCATAACGGCAGCAAATATCCGTCAAGCGGCAGGAAGCACGTAAGACCTCTGCCACAGATTTTAAGACAAAATCCCCAGCCAAATGGCCGTGAGTATCATTGAACTTTTTAAAGTGATCAACATCCGCAATCATAATGCTGAAGGCTTTCGCATCATCCAAAGCTTTTTTCATTTCACTGAACATCGCCATCTTCATATAACGCTTATTAAAAAGGCCTGTCATTTCATCCGTCATTGACAGATATTTAAGTTCGGTATTTTCAATAGCTACTTCCGCCTGCTGCTTGAGTGCCTCAATCAGATTCATATCATCAGCTGTCGGCCCCTTCTGACCGGAAGGCAGTGTGAAGACCATCATCACTTGAGATTTCTCAGAGAGCTTCACCCGCATGCTCATCATGGAATCCTGAGGAACATCCACACAACAGGCCAGAAACTCCTTCCAATCATCATTGAGGGTGTCTCTATAATGAACTTCTTCTGGAAGGCTCTTCATATCCAAAACCGTCAATTTTTTTAGAATGGAGTTCCAATCTTGAAAGTTGAAATGAGTTCGTCCGATATGAATGGAGCTAATAAACTGCAAGGACATTCCGACCGATGAGGCATCGAGGTGAATAATCAGACCACCCATAAACTGAAAGCGGGACACAACATATTGTCCCAACTCATTCAAAACCTGGCTGCCGTTAGTCAAAGAACGAGTGCGCTGACCAAACTCCACCAGACAATTCATGTGAAAAAGTTTTCGATCGTATTCTGAGTTGATAATCTGCAATTGAACTCGGCGCTCGAGATCTTGCTCCAACAATTTGGATTTTTCCCGGCGCTCAGTGTTGTACTTACTATGCAGCAACTTCTCGATCGAAACATCGCGCATGATGACCAGCATTCGTTCTTCACCATTCATCTGGATTTTAGACCAAACCAAATTCACCGCGCCAGAAACTCCGGACGGAGTTTTGAATTCGTACTCCCGATACAATCCTTCATCGGAAGCCTTGTGATCCATACCACCTTGCGATTCGAAGCTGGGTGTGAGCTGCATTATATTCTCCAAGGAGCTCTTTCCTACGGTCCTCTTCAGTGAGAACTGAAATAAAGCCACAGCTCCTTGATTGCAATAGATAATCACTCCATTCGAGGAAATAAGAAAGACGGCATCTAAAAAATGATCAAAGACCTCTGTATTCATTTCTTCACGTTACATGTATGAGCTTCCCGAGACAACGAGAAGCTTATTTTCTATTCGAAACGAAGAGCTTCGATAGGATTCAAGCGCGATGCTTTGTATGCAGGATACACACCGAAAACAACGCCAATTGCAGCTGAGAATATAAAAGCTAAAGCCACCGCACCCCAGGAGATGGATGTGCCCCAACCTAAGGCCAGCGACAAGCCCCACGTTATCATCCACCCCAAGGCAATTCCGGCCAGACCTCCGGTCAAACTGATTACAACTGACTCGGAAAGAAACTGAGTCAGAATATCACGGCGACAGGCACCAATCGCTTTGCGTAAACCAATCTCTTTGGTCCGCTCCGTTACAGACACCAACATGATGTTCATGATGCCAATACCTCCCACCAAAAGAGAAATCGCTGCGATTGATGACAGCAGCAGCGACATGGTCTGACTGCTTTCCTGCAATGCGGACTGCAACTCCGCCATATTGCGGATTTGAAATGCATCACTCTGCTGTGACAGAGGAACTTTATGTGACGAACTTAAAATCGCCGTCACTTCCTCTTCCGTAGCGGAAATATTTTCCGCAGCATCCACTTCGACCTCAAGCATATCCACATAGGTCTTGCCAAACAGCCGGTACATTCCCGTCAGTACGGGCACAATGGCCACATCATCTTGATCCCGAAATCCACTGGCCCCCTTTGCTGGCAGAAGTCCAATCACCTGAAAGATGACCTTATTAATTTTAACATTCTCGCCAATTGGATTTTTATCCCCGAAAATTTCACGTCGAACAGTTTCACCTATCACCACGACGCGGGCTCTTTTTTGATTCTCTTCCTCTGTGAAAAAGCGGCCCGAGACAGGAACTGACGTGTGCAACTCCGCCCAACTAGGTGAGACCGCCTGCACTTGCGTATTCCAGTTCAGACCCAGCGCCGTGATTTGCCCTCGACCATTTGTCTGAGCTGAGATGTTTTTTATATGTGAAGCTTTGGCTTTTAATTGTGCCGCGTCTTCAAAGCGCAGACGATTTCCCACTGTGGCTTCCTGGCTGACTCCTCCGACCTTCTGTGCGCCGGGACGAACCACAAGAAGATTTGATCCGAGTGAAGACAGTTGTGACTCTATCGACTTTTGGGCACCTTTTCCCACCGCCAGCATAGCCACCACTGCGGCCACACCCATGAGAACTCCCAACATTGACAAAAATGTACGAGCCTTATTTGCCAGCAAAGTTCGCAAGCCTTGTTCAAAATACGAAATAAAATCCCAGGAAGAGGCTTTATTTTCCCGTACTTTCGGAGACGTTTCGGCTGAACCTCTGCCCTCTTTAAATTCATCCCGGCGCTCATCGCTTTGGATCACGCCGTCACGCAGACGGATGAGCCGGCGCGCTTGAGCTCCAATCTCTTCCTCATGGGTCACCATGATCACAGTAATACCCTGAGCATTCAAATCCTTTAAAAGTTGAAGAATTTCTTTTTCGCTTTTAGAGTCCAAATTTCCAGTGGGCTCATCGGCAAAAATGATTTGAGGTCCGTTGACCATCGAGCGAGCAATGGCCACCCTCTGTTGCTGTCCTCCCGACAGTTCATTGGGTTTATGTCCCGCGCGAGAGCTCAGGCTGACTTTCTCAAGCAGAGTGCGCGCCTGCTCACGCCCGTTTTCTTTCTTCGAATAGAGCAAGGGCAGACAGACATTCTCCAGAGCTGACATCCGCGGCAAGAGATTGAACTGCTGAAAGATAAAGCCGATCTCGTCTCGCCTAAAAACAGCAAGTTCATCTTCGCTCATATAAGCAGTTTCAGTTCCATGCAACTCATAGGAACCGCTGCTGGGCACATCTAACAGCCCCAGAATATTCATCAAGGTGGATTTACCGGATCCTGAAGGACCCATGATGGCAACAAAGTCTCCGTCTTCGATAGTCAGGGACACACCCTTTAAAACTTCTAAGACGTTGTCACCCATTGTATAGGATTTTCGAACATCTCTGATCTTGATCATTAGGGACCTCCGGGAGGAGGGGGTGGATTCGAACCGCTCTTCCCCGATGATTTCGGGCGAGATGGCATGAACGGATTTTTCGACTCTTCCTTAACAGTATTGAGCACCTCTTCGGCGAGAAAGACATCTCCCTCTTCCACGTCAGACAAAACTTCTGATTTTTTTCCGTCCGACAATCCCAACTCCAAGGAGCGCAACTGCACTCGTCCCTCCTGATTTCGAACAAAGACAGCAGGTCGTCCTTTTTCGTATTTAATATTGGCATTGTCGATCAATGTAACATTTCGTCTCTCATTCACGAAGAAGGTTACATTGGCAGTCATTCCGCTTCGCATGAAGTCCGGTGTTTTATCAGGAATGACATAGACCTTATAAGTCGTCACATTGTTTGTAGTCGTGGCTTCGTAAGCCACACGGCTGACTCGAGCCGGAATGACTTCATTAGGATAAGCATCCAAACGAATCTCCGCTGTCTGCTGCACCTTGATCTGTGCCAAATCTGTTTCATCGACGGCAGCCTGAACACTGAGACGATCTGACATCACCAACACAGCATCACTTGTAGTGAATGTCTGTCCTGACTCCACACTGCGCAAAATCACGGTTCCATCAATGGGCGCAACGATCGGAGTGGGACGATACATCTCTTCCCAGGATTTCAACTCTTCAGGCCCCCGCGCCCGCGCCGAATCCAACATCGCAGCCCGCTCTGTCGAACTCATCCAGGCCAACACCTGGCCTTTTTTCACTCTCTGTCCTTCAGGAGTCAATACAGACTCCACTCGACCGGCAACAGGCGGCTTGATCTCCACACGATTTTCAGGTTGTACAGTTCCTGTCGATACAATACTGATCACCAGGTCGCCCTGATTTAAAGAGATCTCTCGGTATTGAACTTTCGTATCGGACTGTCGCATAATTCCGTATCCCGCCAGGACAAGAATCAAAGCGCATCCCACAATAATTATAGAAATGATTTTTTTATTCTTCATGGAAGCACTCCCTTTCCTTGCGCCAATTCCCACTTCGATTCTGCAACAACTCGTTCTTTAACACTGTTCAAATAACTTCTCTCACGAGTGATCAAATCACTTTCAATCTGATCCCACTCCTCAAAGGTCATCAAACCATTGTTATATTTATTGCGAGCAATAGTAGCCCGCGTATCAGCAGCTTGTTTGAATCCGGTATCCACTTTCACTTTTTGAGCTGATATCTGGTAATCCGCGAATGTCTGTCGAAGATTGATGACACTCTCTCTTTGAGTGGTTTGTCGTTGATGACCGGACGACAACCACTGAGCATGAGTCGCTCGCACAGAGGCCCAATCTTTCATACCGTCAAACAGCGGAATGGATAATGTGAGTCCGACATTCCACACCTCACGATCCTGTGGAAAGAAAGAGTTGTCATTTTTGCCATAGGAACCACTCAAATCCAAACTCGGGATAAAACCGCTGCCTTTGGCTGTCTCGTTGTCATATTTTTTTATGCGCTCTTGAGCTGCTGCTTGTAAATAATTCGGTGTCTCTAAGGACAGCTCTTCAAAAGAAGGATTTTGTGCGGGTGGTTCTGTTACAGGAACCGATCCCGTTACCGAGAAACTGGTATCAGAAGAATATCCCAGAATAACCGCCAACTGACTTTTTTGATTGGCTTCCAGTTGTTCAGCCTGCAAAAGATCGTATTTAGCTTGTTCATGGTAAGCTTGCGATAGAAGTAAAGAGCCCTTGTTCTCTCTACCACTTTCGAAGCGAAGTTCGACAATTTTGAGATTTTCCAAACGGCGCTTAACAATGTTTTGATTCAATTTAACTAAGTCCTTGGCATACTCATAGTTAGAGTAGGCCTGCTTGAGATTGGCACTCACTGTGGACTTGGCAGCTTGCAATTTCCACTTTGCGATCCATGTATTTTCTTTTGCCTGTTCATATTGATTGAGATCAGTGAATCCCGCGAAAAGATTTTGTTTCAACGTGAGTTGAGCTGAATAATTTTGTCCTGATGTAGTACCAAGCGAACCAGAAGTTGTGGTGGTTCCACTACCAGTAGAGGAAGATGAGTTCGTGCTAGAACTGGATTGCGTACTGCTCAAGCTAGCAGAGATCTGCGGCAGAAAGCCACTCAAGGCTCCGGTCTGCGTGTATTCCGAGGCCTGCACTTCTCTTTCGGCGCTGAGAATGTCGGAGTTATTTTGTGCCGCTCTTTCAACACTTTGATGCCAGGTCAGTGTCTCTTGTGCGATAGCTTGCTGGGTTGTTGCGAGAAAAATCAGTAAACAGCAGAATGATGTGAGACAAAGACTCAGCCGCAGATGAGATTTCTGAGAACCATACTGTTGGAATAAAAGAAGTTTTTTCACCTTGCTTGTCTCCTCGGTGTTAATTCGTCTTCTATTTTTGTGGAAATAATTTGAGAGATTGTGGAAAGGTCAGACTTAGGACCAATATGAGACGGAAGTTTTACCTTTGGACTCCGTATTGAATTCTCGTCTCTGCTAAGTACCCCAGGAAGTGATCCTTCCTGGGTAGGTTGGTACCGAGAGGGAACGGAGGTGCCCTCTCAGATCAAACTGTTCATTTCTTAGTATTACTTTAATTATAATTAGCCGATCAATTTCAAAGCCGCATTCGGCATTGCATTGGCCTGAGCTAACACGCTGGTATTCGATGCCAACAACACTTGGTTACGAGCGGATTCAGCAGTTGCCAAAGCTACGTCAGTGTCGCGGATACGAGAGTTTGCAGCGGAGATATTCTCATGTTGCACACCCAAGTTATCGACAGTCGATTGCAAGCGATTTTGCAATGCCCCCAGATTTGCGCGGTAACCATTCACTTTGGATTGGGCTTTATCCACCATATCCAAAGCCTCTTGTGCTCCCGCTTTTGAAGAGAAGTCGAATCCATCGATACCCAAGCTGCCGATTGTTGCATCGGTCTCGCCGGCATTGAAGGAGATTCTATCCGCTTCAGAGTCATTGTTGATACCTACTTGGAAGTCATATTTGTCGCCTGAACCATCCAAGAGTTTAGTTGTTCCAAATCGAGTTGTTTGAGTGATACGTTGCGCTTCCGCTTTTAATTGCTGAACCTCGCGATCGAGGAATCCGCGCTCGACATCACCGACAGTATCAGAAGCTGACTGAACACCCAGTTCTCTCATACGAGTGAGGATGTTTGAAATTTCACTCAATCCACCTTCTGCTGTTTGCACCATGGAGATACCATCGTTGGCATTTCGTGATGCTTGGCTCAGAGATCGGATTTGCGATTTCAAGTTTTCACTGATCGCCAATCCGGCAGCATCGTCAGCGGCTTTATTAATGCGCGAACCTGATGCTAATTGTTGCATTGATTTTCCGATTTCACGCTGAGAGGTAATCATAGTCCTCTGAGCATTAATCGCAGATACGTTCGTAGAAATTCTCATTCCCATTTGGGACCTCCATTAAATCGGCCGCCTTATACCTACTTAGGCTAGCCAGTTTGTACACGTTGTTGACTCAAACTTTTGTCTGGCTCTCTCAAGCGAATCTTCGTAAGGCAATCA
>JBCECD010000073.1:0-9190 GCA_039206745.1 Bdellovibrio sp.
GTCCTCGAGAATACCTGAAATTTTCGAACGCATCTCTTCAAGTTCCTTGAGACGCTTTTCCAATTCCACTCTTTGCACCTGGAGCTCATTCTCCACGCGATTCAACTCTTCTTCCCGCGCATCCAATTCCTTTTTTCTTTCATTGAGCTTTTTCAGATGATTGACATCTTGTTCACTGAGAGTGCTCACGGACTCTGTCTTTTCCACAGTCGGTGCGGAAGCCGCAGACGCAGGAGCCGCCGGCGCGTTGGGCGCCGCAGGAGCTTGCGCCATAGCCTCACCTGTCATTTGAAACTCCACACGGCGAAGCAAGCTTTCCACTTCCTCATGATTCTGAAAACCCCAGATAGCAGCGAGAAATCCCAGGAAAGACACACTGACTATCTTCCAAGGAATCGTGGCTTTCCTTTTTCTCTTCGGCGCAGTCATTTTCAAACGACGGCGCAATTGTTCTTCCACATCCTCGGAGCTCATATCGAGAGCTAAATTTCGCGCAACTTTTTTCTTGATAGCGATACGAGGCCCTTGCTGTTCCGCAACTTTGCGGGCGTTTTGGAAGAATTGATCGTAGCCACTTTTCATTCTTTTTATTCCTTCACTTTGAAGCGTAGGATGCTCTGTTCGTCCATCTCTTTTTGTTCAAGCACATTTCTTTCGTGCTTATACTCTTCGAACTTGTTTTCCCGCATCTTTTCCATGATTTTATATTCCTGTGCGGCCTGTTTCAAAATTTCTCGCTTGGCCTCGACCAATTTTTCTGCCTCAGCCACCCTTTCTTGCTGGTGTTGAATGCGAACCTTCTGACCTTTCAGAAAATCATGGATTTGTGACAGTGCCGGGCCTTGGGTTCCCCCGACAGAAGTCAGTTCCCCGGCTTGGACGTGAGCCTGGGTTTGTGAAGCGAGCATTTTTTCAAGTTTATTTTGTTCTTGTTGCAACAGACTCATGGCTTCCTGGAAATCTTTCTTCGCCATGTCTTCTTTGATTTTCCGATGTTCCAACACCTTTTGCAGAGGGAATTTGAATTTCATCGCCTTCTCCTTTTATCAGGCATTCATCAGAATCTGCTGCATCTGACGAACTGTCTGCGTGAAATTCGTAGGGTCTTCCACTTTCTGCCGGAGGAAATCATTGACTCCATCAATGACCTTCACCGCCCGATCAATCTTGGGATTGGAGCCCGGCTTATAGGCACCGATATTGATCAAGTCTTCAGCCTCTTTGTACACCGCTAGAGTTTCTCTCAGCTTTTGCGCCAGCTTTGCGTGCTCTGATGAAGTCACTGCACGCATCACCCGACTCGCACTTTGCAGAATATCCACAGCAGGGAAATGACCCTTCTGTGCCAAAGCACGACTCAAAACAATATGTCCATCCACGATCGAACGAACTGAATCCCCAATAGGATCGTTCATGTCATCGCCTTCCACCAAAGTGGTGTAAAAGCCGGTGATACTGCCTTCACCTTCAAACGAACCCGCACGCTCTAAAAGCTTCGGCAGAGTCGCGAATACACTCGGTGTATAGCCCTTTTGCGAAGGCGGCTCACCGGTGCTCAGACCGATCTCCCTTTGCGCCATCGCAAAACGAGTCACGGAATCCATCATCAAAAGCACATTCTTACCTTGCGCACAGAAATATTCAGCCAAAGCCGTGGCAACATAGGCACCCCGCATACGCAGCAGAGGGCTTTGATCACTGGTCACACAAACCACCACAGATCGAGCCATGCCTTCCGGTCCCAGATCGTGCTCGATAAATTCGCGCACTTCACGTCCCCGTTCTCCTATCATGGCGATGACATTCACATCCGCATTCGTGTTCCGCGCCATCATTCCCAAGAGAACGGATTTTCCGACACCTGAACCCGCCATAATAGCGACACGCTGACCCAGGCCGGCGGTTAATGCGCCATTGATCGAACGAATACCTAAATCAATAGGCTCCCGAATAGGACGACGATCCAAAGGGTTTCTCACTTCACTGTACAGAGGCACTTCACGAAAATTTTCGAGCTCTTCACCGTCATCCAAAGGACGCCCCAGACCATCCACCACACGCCCCAAAAGCTCATCTCCCGCACGCACGGTTGCAATCTGGCGCGCCAGCACAATCTTGGAGCCTAAGGCCACTCCACGCATATCATTCAGAGCCATCATCAGAACATGCTTGTCACGAAAGCCGACCACTTCGGCAAGAAAGGATTTCTCCATACCACTGGGAAGAATTTTAACAATACTGCCAACACTGGCTCCAGGAAGATAACCCTTGATCAGCATTCCGTTGACCTCAGTCACTTTGCCACTATCCCGAGTTAAGTGGATAGCGTTAATAATATCGGAATACTTGTCGAGATTCAGCTCCAGATCATTCATCAGCTGGCAACCTTATCCTTCACTTTAGGAATATTTTCAGACAAGACACTCCAGAGTTGTTCCACTCTCTGTTCCAAACGAGCATCCACCTCGCCATAGTTGGTCTCAACAATGCAACCACCGTCAGCCACTTCGGCACTGGGTTCAAAACGAATCTTTTTGGTGAATTCAAACTCGCGCTGAGTTTCTTTTTTCAATTCCTCTAAAAATTCAAACTGGGCCGGTGAAACATGGACTGTGATATCCTCTTCGTCCTGGGATAAACTCACCGCATCCCGCAGAATCTTGATCATCGCTTCATTGTTACCTTGAAGCTCTGTCTTCGCCAATCGCGATGCCATCTGAAAAACCAACTGAATCAGATGCGCTTCATTAAAGGACGTCATCTCTTGTTTCAAATGTTTCACACCCGTCAGCAGAGTATCGAATATTTCCATTTGCGCCGCGATCTCAGCAGAGACCTTTTCAAAAGCTTTTTTTCGCCCTTCTTCCAAACCCAGTTGATAAGCTTCCTTGTAGGCGCCCTCTTGAATTTCTTTGAGCTTTTCCAAAGCCGCCGACTCCACTTTTTCCTCTTCATTGCCTTTTTCGACTTGATCCACACCCGTCTGGGCTCGGACCGCATCATTCATACGGAAATCCGAGCCTTTGTTTTTTTCCGCCAGATAGTTCATAGCCTGCTCGGGTGTGCCAAGATCAAAGCGCACGGGCACAAAAGCCAAAACGGTTTTATCTGCCACATCTTTTGGCAAAACTGATTTAGCCAGACGCTGAGGTTTATGACTAGACCATTGCATCTTCTGAACCACCTCTTGCAATCAAGATCTTTCCTTCTGCTTCCAAACGACGGGCCACGTTGACGATCTCCTGCTGTGCCGATTCGACATCGGACAGACGAGAAGGTCCCATGTTTCCTAAATCCTCACGCAACATATCTGCGGCACGGGCCGAGATGTTTTTGAGAATCTTGCCGCGAATATCTTCGCTGGCCGTTTTCAAAGCCAACAGCAGTTTATCATTCGGCACTTCTTTAAGAAGAGCTTGAATACCTCTGTCATCAATTTTAACAATGTCATCAAAGACAAACATCAATTTGCGGATCTCTTCCGCCAAGAGAGGGTCTTTCTCCTCCAAGCGGGACATGATAGCCGTCTCTGTGTTTTTGTCCATGACGTTGAGCATTTCCGCCACCGGCTGAACTCCACCCAGCGCCGCTTGTTCAACCGTCGCTGTGTTCGAAAGCTGATTCTTTAACACACGATCAATCTCTGCAATCAATTCAGGGTCCACATGTTCCAGATTCGCCATACGCAGAACCACTTCTGCCTGCAAAGCCTCCGGCAGACGCTTCAAAACCTCGCCCTTTTTCTCCGGCTCCAAGTGAGCCAGGATCACCGCCACTGTTTGCGGATGTTCATTCACCAGGAAGGTCGCCAAGGATTTCGCATCCACCATCTCCAAAGACTCCAGAGAACGGGAACCACCGGAGGTGATATTCAATCCCCCCAGGATACCCCGCGCTCTTTCCTCACCCAAAGCATCAACAATAGTGTCCTTGGCAGAGATGCTCTCTGAGAAAATATAATCTTCTGTTTCCGAAATCATTTCATAGAACTCTTCAAGTACACGCTTGGTCACATGCACAGGCACCACACGCAGCTTGGTCATTTGATTCAAGAGCTTGCGGATATCGGCATCATCCATACGACGCAATAAAACTTTCACCGCATCCCGCCCCAGATAATTGATCAGGATGGCGGCCTTATCAAAGCCTTTGAGGTGTTCATACTCAATATTATCAGCTTTATGAAGTTTCATTAGCTATCCTTCCTTACTAACCACATACCAAAGGCGTTCGCCGCTTTCTCTTCATCACGGCTCATATTCGCCATGATACGATCTTTCAAAAGCTCACTTTCCGCTTTTTCAGGATCTATGGATTCCTGCAGGACCGGTAAGGCCGCTGACATTCCAGGTAATGTGTTATCCACAGACTGCAACTCTTCGAGTTCTTCAATAGTTCTTGGCAACATCTCCTCCACGGAATCTTGGAAGCTGTCGGTTATCCATTGCATGAAAGGACGAACCACGATGAAGAAGAACAACGCCAAGCTGAATCCAAGCAAAGCCCACTTAAACAAGGCATGGATCAACTTCTTCCGCTCCAAAGTTGTCAGGATTTTTTCAGCTTCAGAAAAATCTTCTGGCTGGAACTGGATATTTTCGATACGAACACTGTCGCCTCGATTGGTGTTGAAGCCAATCGCATTTTTAACCAGGTCTTCATACTTTTTCAGCTCTTCCGCTGAACGAGGCTGCCACTTCGTCTCTGTGGTTCCATCCTCTTTGGTCACTGTGCTGGTGATACCATCGACGACGACCGCAACACTCACACGCTCCAAATTTCCCGCTGCTTCACGGATGTTGCGTACTGTTTTCGGCACATCAAAGTTGGTGGTCTTGATTTCCTTTTTTACATCCTGACGGAAACCAACAGTTCCTTGATCTTCCGCTCCGGGAAGATTGGAACGAGAACCCGGCACACCCGAAGGATTGGTGCGCGACCCGTCCAAAGACTCCTCTTCGGACTGTTGTGAACGGATGGCAGTCTTGTCAGGATCTACAGACTCTTCAACAGAAGAGATGATACGATGATTCAAAGTGGCATCTACTTTCGCCACTACTTTAGCGTGCCCCACCACCTTGGCCAGAATATCCTCAATACGATCTTTCAAATCATTTTCAATTTTCGCTTTCAAATCGAGCAACTCACTGGAGCCACCCGTTGCACCATCGGAAGTGCGCGTGAGAACTTTTCCACGTTCATCCAAAACTGTCACTTTATCCGCATCCATACCCTCGACCGCATTGGCAACGAGATAGCGAATACCGCGGATTTGATCTGGAGTCAGATCTTTACCCTGATGCAAAGACACCACAACAGAAGCCGAAGCCTGCCCCCCCTCTTCCAGGAAAGTCTTCTTGTTCGGCAAAGCCAGAATGACTTTGGACTGCTTCACTGCCGTCAAAGTGTTAATCGCACGCATCAACTCACCTTGCAGAGCACGTTGATAGTTGATTTTTTGTGCGTAGGAGTTCATTCCGAAATCTTGCTTATCAAAAATCTCCAAACCGATAGAGCCCATTTTGGGAGAGCCAATCTCCGCCATCAAAGCCATCTGTGTGGAATGCAAAAGCTCCTTGGGAATGGCGACAGTTTTACCCTCATCGCGCAGTTGGAAAGGAATGTTTTTTTCATTCAACTTGGCGATAACAGTGGAAACCTGCTCTGACGGAATATTGGTGAAGAGAGGCGCGTAGTCTTTACCCGATGCCATGAACAGCATAGTCATCAGGGCCGCAAGTGCAATAACCGATACCGCTATAACCGAAAGTCTTTTGGTTGGGCCCAGGTTCTTAAAGAATTCACGAAACTGAATAACCAATCCACCAAAAATTTTGTTCAAGGAAACCCCTCCGCCTTAATAAAGCCTATACTTGCATTTTCATAACTTCTTGGTACGCATCGATGATCTTGTTGCGAACTTGCACCATCACCTTCAAGGCGATATCTGCTTTTTCCGCAGCGATCATCACGTCCGCGACGTTATCCGTTTTCCCAGTGGCCAAATTTTGCATGGCTTTATCAGAAGCCTTCTGCATATCGTTCACACTGCTAACGGCGTCTTTCAAGGTGTCCGCGAAGCTCTTACCCGTATTCGATGTCGAACTTGTGGCTGAAGGTCCTTCGATGCTCAGTGACTTGGAATCTCGCACCATCCCGGTGTCAAGAAACCTGTTTGCATTTGATACCGTAAAACCTTCCATGGCTTCACTTTCTCCTTATAAAAATTGTAATATACCTGAGACCAAAAGAGCCTAAAAAAATGGCCCGGTCCAGGAATTATCTTCCTATCTCCAAAGCCGATAGAGCCATATCTTTTGACGCCTGAATAGCTGTCACATTCGCTTCATACGAACGTGAAGCCTGTATCATATTGGTCATCTCCTCCATCAAATTGATATTGGGATACGCCACAAAACCCTCTGGATTTGCATCAGGATGGTCCGGTTCATATTTCAACAGCGGAGCTTTGCGATCTGAAATCACATCTGTCACCTGGACTCGCTGAAAGTTTCCAGCAGGCTCCGAAGACATAATGATTTCTCCGAAATTTTTCGCATCCGGCATCGCCTCAAAAACCACGTCTTTCCGACGGTAGGGGCCGCCTTCGGGAGTCTGGGTCGTGTTGATATTGGCGATATTACTGGCAATGGTATTCATGCGCATTCTCTGCGCCGCCATACCACTGCTACTGATTCTCATACCTGTTAAAAAGTCAGCCATCTATTACCGCCCCTCTGTCGCCGCGTATTTCAGTGCCGCCATTTTTTTATTGATCAGTTGCAGAGCCGCCTTGTACATGATGGCATTTTCAGAAAGAGCGGACATTTCTTTTTCAATGTCCACCGTATTGCCATCGTTGTTCACGGCTCCTTCCGGGTCTTCATAAATATCAGGACGTGTTTTGCTGACCGAGATACCGCCGACAGCAAAATGATCAGGATTGCTGGTGCTCAATGAGTTCGCACCATCTAAATCCAAAGCTCTTTGCAAAGCTCCTTCAAAATCCATTTTCTTGGCGTGATAGCCCGGTGTCTCCGCATTCGCAACATTCGAAGACGTCACATTGTGACGGAGCTGCCGCATCGCCAATGACGTGGCGAGGGCATTGGTTGTTTTATCGAAGAGTCCATTACTCATAAAACACCTTCTTCCCGGTATTCATTTAATTTATTCCTCAATGTTCTAATACTAATCCCCAACATCTGCGCTGCGCGCGTCCGGTTCTGTGCCGTCAACTCCAAGGTCTGTAGGATAAGACGTCTTTCCACCTCGGAAAGGGACATCCCTGGCGCAAAATCCAGACCCATGTCCTCCACCACAGCCTCAAACTGAATACAGTCCACATCAATCACTGGCCCTTGAGCCAGGACCACCGCGCGTTCCATCACATTTTCCATCTCACGGATGTTGCCCGGCCATCTCCAAGATCTGAGGCGCTCATAGGCCTCCGCACTCAAACGCATGCCGCTCTTGCCATGCATGATCTGTCCCACTTCCATCAGGAAGTTGACGATATTCTGAAAGTCCTCCGGTCGGTCCGTCAGACTGGGAATTTCCAAATGCACCACTGCCAAACGATAGAAGAGATCCTGACGGAATTGTTCTTGCTTCACCAACGCCCGCAAATCACGGCGCGATGTCGAGATAAAACGAGGACGAGAACTGATTTCACGCTCCACCAGTTTCATCAACTCCGCCTGCAACGCCGGCGATGCCATATCGAGGTCCTCAATCAAAAGTGTTCCACCTTCAATACGGGAAAAATCAAAACCTGCCGCATTCTTCGCATCCAAACAGTACAGACGAGGCGACCGGCTTTTCGTGTAGACATAGCGAGCCAGACTGGTCTTCCCAGCTCCGGCGTCACCGCTGATAAGGAGACTGGCTTGAGTTCCCGCCAACTGCAAACCCAGTTGTTTCATCTCATGCATTTTGCGGTTTTCAATCTGTAAAGCATCAAAATCAAAATAAGACATCCACTCTCCTATTGGCCTTTTTCTGTTTCAGACATAGCGGGAATACGTTTGATATATTTCTTGTAGTCGTCTCGCCATTCCGAATTTTTCAACTGCTCTTGCGCGAGATTTTTCCAAAATCCGTTTTTATCGCCCTTGAGCTCATTCCAGATCTCAGCAGCTTTTTGCACTTCACCTTTTTTAAAATAGATCTGACCGAGTTTGTAGCGGATGGAAGACAGCGGTCGGCTCTGTTCGTAGCTCTGTAAAAGCTTGTCGTAGCTCGCCATCGCCTGATCAGTCTTGCCGTCTTCCAATTGCATATCGCCGATCATCTCGAGAGCTTTTGCATGAAGGGCCGGAGGCACCTTGCCGGAATCAGTCTGCAACTGATCCAACATCTGCAAAGCTTGCAGAGCTTCCGGACGACGTCCTTGCTTCAACTGCAATTCCGCCAGCTTTAAATAAGGCTCCGCCACCAGTTCCGGCTGTCCTTTCCACGTGCGCAGAAGCTCGCCGAGATAGCGAATCGCCGACTCGGTATCACCACGCTTTTCCAACAGACCGACAGCAATATTCACACGTTCGATCTGAGTGGCTTCGGAAAGCTTCTCGGGATTTTTCACATTCTTCAGATATTCATAGGCCTGATTGTATTTCTGCTCTTGTGCATAAACGGAAGCCAATCGCAGATTCAACTCGTCATCCGCCGGCAACTCCTCTTTCACCCGAATCGCATTGCCTTCTGGCGTGCCGCGAAGAGCGTAAACACGATTCAAAACTTCCTTATAATATTTTTCAGCCTCAACCGGGACACCCGCCATTTCAAAAGCGCGTCCTACATTGTATTTGGCATCAAGGCGTTGCGAGTTTTTCAACCAGTTGTCTGCATACTGACCGTGAGTTTTCAAAGCGGAGATAAAGTCCCCTTTTTCCACTTCAGCCTGAATCTTATCAGTGATATTCGAGACAATCCGATTGGTCATCAAAGGAATATCCACAGAAGTGGGATGCTCTTTATAATACTTCGATAAAAGATCAATGGCTTTTTGATATTCATCACGATGTTTGTAACCATCTGCCACCATCACTGTCGCAAATTGCTCAATATTCGGCAGGTCGACTTTTTTAGCTAAGGACATGATTTCATCCACAGCGCTTTGAACTTCCTTCGGCTTCATGCCTTTCATGCGCGCGCTCAAAAGTCTCAACCGCGCAATCACGGCATTAGG
>JBCECD010000074.1:0-2932 GCA_039206745.1 Bdellovibrio sp.
TGGGTTCGGGATGAAGCCAAACCTTTTTCCACAAGATGCATATCCAAGCGGCGCTTTGTTGAGCTCATGAACTAGACCTGACGACTCTGATTATAATGCAGTAAATACTCCAGCAAAGGGGCTTCAGCCGAAACCTTATGCAGTTCAGAGAGCGCTTCCCCACTCACCTCTTGCAAGTATTTTTTGACCTGATCCATTCCCAATAAAGCCGTGAAGCTGCGAGCATCCTGATCTTTTTCACCATGATCTAAAATATCGTCAGCAATTTGGAACGCCAACCCCAAACCTTCACCAAATTTGCGAACACTGAGAGTATCCGAAGTCTTGGCTCCTGCAATAAGAGCTGCCCCCTCTGCCGCCACCCGAATCAAAGCACCCGTTTTTAAAAGGTGCAACTGACTGAGACCCGGCACCGTCAGCTTGTCTTGGCTCGAACGCAGATCAATGGCTTGTCCACCTACCATGCCTCGCACGCCTGCCGCCTCTGAAAGCAAACGAATCAAAGAGGTCGCCAAATAAGAAGTCTGGCTATAAGAGTTTGCAAGAAGCAAAAAGGCCTCTGTAAGAAGAGCATCACCCGCCAACAGAGCAAAATCCTCACCAAAAACTTTATGATTGGTCGGCTTGCCCCGGCGGATCTCATCGTTGTCCATGCAGGGTAAATCATCATGAATCAACGAGTAGGTGTGAATCATCTCGACCGCTACGGCAAACGGCAGGATGCGCTCAGATGAGCAACCCAACATTTCCCCCACCAACAAAGCCAATACAGGACGGAATCTTTTTCCACCGTTTGTTGCGGAATATAACATCGCCTTTCTCAACTCCTGAACAGAGTCTTCGAAAGGCAAATCCATTTCCGTCAGATATTTTTCAACAAACTGATTAACGAGGTGGACTCTGGCAGCAATTTCTTGATCCAGTTGAATCGCAAAGTCCAAATCACTCGTCCTCAGCTTTAAAGTCCGATACCACAGGCTGTCCATCCGCACTCACTGACATCAGAACCTTCACTTTGCTTTCGGCTTCGTTTAAGCGTTGATGACATTCACGAGACAGCTTTACGCCTTCTTCAAAAAGCTTCAGGGACTCTTCCAATGCCAGATCCCCCTTTTCCATTTTATGGACGATCTCTTCCAGGCGACTTAATTTTTTCTCAAAGTCCATGAACACCTTCCTCCGTCTCTTCGACCACAGCCTTCACTCGACCTTGTGCCAAGCGAATACTCAAATGATCTCCTTTTTTAACCTGCGCTGTCGTTTTCACCACTTCCGCCCCCTTGGTCACGATGGAATATCCTCTCTCGACGACTCGCAAAGGACTGAGGCTGTCCAGGATTCCTCCTAAACGCGAAAGCAAAGCCTGCTTTCTGTCAAAAGTGTGCACGATGCTTTTTTCAACCCGCGCCCGTAAGTACAACAGCTCTTTCTTTTTCTTTTCAATTAAATCCTGAGGGCTTCCTAACTTGTGAGTTAGCAATTCCACACGGTGTGTTCGCTCCTTCAAACGACGATGAAATGCGAACTCCAAACGATTCAGCAAATCATCATTGCGCAAAGACAAATCCTGAAGCTTTCTCTTCGGGTCCACCAATCGCTTGGTCAGACCTCGAACCTGCTCCATCAAAAATTTTAATTTCTTTTCCCAAGTCAGATTCAGCATTCTGTCCAGAGACTGAATTCGCGCACTCAACTCACCGGAGCTCTTGGCCACCAGCTCAGCCGCAGCCGAAGGCGTTGGTGCTCGCAAATCCGCAACAAAATCCGCAATGGTAAAGTCAATCTCATGCCCCACAGCCGAAATGACCGGCACAGGACTGGCATAAATCAAGCGAGCCAAAGCCTCATCATTGAAACACCACATGTCTTCAATAGACCCACCACCGCGACCAATAATCACCACATCCACGCCCGGCAATGCCGTAGCCTTCTGAAAAGCCTGGCGCAATTGTGGAGCCGCGGCTTCCCCCTGAACCAGGGTTGGCACCACCGTCACTTGAATGGCTCGTGCTCGACGCGAAAGAATATTCAAGATATCGCGGATGGCGGCACCCGTCGGCGACGTCACAATAGCAATATGACGAGGAAAAGCAGGCAGAGGTCTCTTGCGAGAAGCTTCAAACAAGCCTTCAGCCTTGAGCTTGGTTTTCAGTTGCTCAAAAGCCTTTTGCAAAGCACCCGCCCCAACCGGCTCCATCATCTCACACATCATCTGGTATTGACCACGCGGCTCATAAACCGTGATGCGTCCTCGAACAATCACTTCCATTCCATCTGTGGGCTTAAATTTTAAACGGGCATTGTGACCGCGAAACATCACCGCCGTGATCTGTGACTTCGCATCTTTTAAACTGAAGTAAAAATGTCCTGAGGTGTGAGCTTTGAAATTTGAAATCTCCCCACGCACCCACACTAAACCGACCTGCCCCTCAAGCAGCTGCTTGATATAGACATTCAGCTGCTCGATAGACATCACTTCGGGCTCATTGTTTTGCGTGTTTGCATCCAAACCCTCCATGCGCGTTTGCGCAAAGAGCGGCGTCTTTCGAAGAGGTTGATTCGAGGCATCTGACATAGGGTGGGAGGCTAATGCTCTCACCTTTCACAGTCAATACATTGAGAGTCAATATCTGTTCACAGGGACGAATACCAGACGTTCTGTGCGGACCACAAGCCGCCGACAAAAAAGCACAACCAACCCAAAGCTTTGTGCCGCATCACCTGTTGAAAAAGTCCGCCCAACTTTTCTTGTCCAAGGCGCACCAAAACCGGGTTCTCCAACACAAGAACCATCAACAGTCCATAGAAAAAAACAAAGAAGGGAAAAATAAAGTCTAACTTTTCAGGCGTCATATGCAATTTATCGGCGCTTTAACGGTTTCTTAAAGTCCGGTTTGATTGACCAATCTAAAAGTCATGATAGAATGTGTGG
>JBCECD010000074.1:2942-3829 GCA_039206745.1 Bdellovibrio sp.
AGCTCGTACTGAGAAGCCTAAAGTTGTTATAATGGTCGCCCACCTTAGCTAAAACAGGTTTATGTTTCAGAGTGGCCTTCGAGCCTTTTTTTATTTCTCATTCTGAGACGGTCCTGCCAAAAATTTCGTCATATCAATATAGATTCAGCCTTATCTTTCAAAATCCGATAAGCATATCATGTTCTTACGCGGACTCTCTTACGCTCTTATTATTCTTTCTACGGTCGCGCTCTCGGCCTGTGGTGGCAGCTTTGAAAGCGGCGATTCCTCTTCAACAACGCCAGCTTCACCAGAACCCGAGTACTATGGCAAACCCACAGATATCGATACCAATGCCGCGGTCATTGTCACTGTTCCGGCAAAGTTTCTCTATCGTCAGTTGGATTTCACCCCGGGTTCAAACTCGAATGGCTTGAGCACCGTATCTCCCACCAACAATGCCTTGCCAATTCCTTTTGCGGAATTTCATATCTATAACTCTGCAGGAGCTCGCATCCAGCAGGGCGAAACAACAACCAACGGCATTGCTGAATTTAAAATTCCAAAAACTGCCGGCACTTATACTCTCAAGGTTTTTTCTCGCGCTCTGAATGACTACTTAAAGGTGAGCATCCTCGAAGACATCTATGAGAACAAACCCTATTTTATCTCTAAAAGCTTCACGATCACCTCCAGCGATATCACAGCCGGTACAAAAGATCTCAGCTCGACCCCAGTGTATGCCGAAGCCGATGAAAGCATCTCTTCAAAAATTGAAGGGGGCGCGTTTAATATCTATTTCAATATTCTGATCGCCAATGAGTACATCCGCCGCAATATCGGAAAGAATAACAATGGCACAGGCACCCCCAGCACCAACGTCAATCGCTGGTGGGTCGCCGACAAGG
>JBCECD010000074.1:3839-9157 GCA_039206745.1 Bdellovibrio sp.
TTTTGGAAAGCCGGATTCAATCCCTACACTTATTATAACTATTCCACACCTCTTTCCTTTTACTCCACTGGCGAAAGAAAACTTTATATTTTGGGGGGAGTCAGTGGTGATGTGAAATCCTCTGATACGGATCATTTCGATGACTCTGTGGTGTTACATGAGTATGGTCACTTTCTCGAAGACGTCTACAGCAACGCTGTTTCGCCCGGTGGTTCCCACAACGGAAGCTTTATTATTGATGCCCGCCTAGCCTGGAGTGAGGGTTGGGCGAACTACTTCCAAGCCGCCGTCCTGACAGGTGCCGATGCCAACGATAACAGCGCGGTTGAAGACCGCATTCCTTCAATCAAACGCTATCACTATTACGTCGATACTTATGGATATAAAGGCAGTGGCAACAGCGCCGGTATCGGGATTGCCTTCAACCTCGCGGCAGTAGGTACCGACACAAATGAACCCGACAATGTCAGCAGCGATCTGGCTGGCACAGGCACCTTCCGCGAAGTTTCGATTTCCCGCACGCTCTATAAATCTTCTCGCAACACCTCTTCCACCTATGACACCGGCAAAACCGGGGGCGGAGTTTCTTTCGCCAATTTCTGGCGCGCATTTGCCGGAGAGGACAACAGCACTTACAACAGCAGCAATCCTGCGCCTTACAGCTTTGCACAAATAGGCACCTTTCCTATTCCCAATTCGGGTCTGTTCAACTGGTTGCTGACAAAGAACAGCGTTTCGTCTTCTGCCTGGGACAGTATTTTGACAGAAGAAAAACAAAATAAGACGACTCACGATTATGCGTATCTTTTAGCTTCAACAACAGGTTGCACCTCTTCCACTTTTAACGGAGGGGCGATAGAAACCAGAATGTCCGTGAGCGATCCCGTGCGACATTCAAATCAGCAGATGAATAATGACTTCTATCTTTATTATCACAACGGCTCCAGTACCACGTTGAAACTCACTTACAGCACCACAGGAACAGCCTTAAATTTAGATCTGATCCTTTATTATGGTCACTACGTTTATTTTGAAGATGACTATTGGTACGCGAACTATTCTTCCTCCTACATCGCTCGCCAATCACGCACTTCAGGCACCACCGAGCAAATCAGTCTTGCTGGCTTGCCTGCGGGATATTACATGCTCAATGTAAAAATCAATGCCTACAACAAACTCTCTTCAGATTTAACAGGCACAGCCACCTATCAACTCTTCAGAAATGGAACTCAAGTATGCGGAAAAGAACAGCCTTAACTCTTATTTTAGGACTTCTTTTAGGAATTGCAGGTGTGGCTTATATCAAGCAACCTCCAACTTTGAGCTCACGCAAGGCGCCTCTTTTGATGCCCTCACGCCAACCTTCAGGAAAACATCTCGCTATGTTTAAATTGGAGATCACCACCGAAGAATCTATTCCAGAAAGCGGGACAGATGTCGTGCATCTGGTAGGAAGAGTTGCGATCAATCAAGAGCTCTCTGCGGGAGGAACTTATGCTTGGAGCTTGCCTGAAGGCGTGGAAGTGGTTTCCGGCTCCTTGACTGATGCACTTCCGACTGACAACCTCAGCAATGTGATCGAATTGCATCTGTTTGTCAGTGGTTTTAATAAAGAAACGCAAAAGCTGATATCTCTTCAAGTCTCGGGACAAAGAGGACAGCAAGTTTTAGGTGGTTCTGCTTTGATCGCCTCTCGCCCTGAAGACACCCTGGAGGCCACTGCCGCAGAAATGCGCCAAAGAGCAGAGGAGCAACTAGGCCCCTCACCTAAATTCAGTCGTCGTCAGTAGCATTCGTAATTTAGATAGGAATAACTTCGATTTCGGGATTGAACTGGTCCCGTAAAATACCTTCAATCGCCATCAGAGTTCCCGACGTGGCCGAAGGACATGTTCCACAGGCTCCCTGATAGAAAACATAGAGCTTGTTGTCTTCGTATTTCACCACATCCAAGTCCCCACCATCTCCCTGTAAGCCAGGTCGAACAGTGTGATCCAAGATCTCCTCAATCTGCTGCACCTCAGGCGGCAAAGAAGCTCGGCGCATTTTCTTTTCATCCTGCTGAGTGACATGAGGATTGTGAGCCGGCATCCGGGTCTGAATCACCGCGCAGACATGTTTTTGGACCTCTTCAGGATCAGCATCAAAGTTGTGAGTGATCGTAATAACATTCTGAAAAAAATGTGCCTGCCGCACTCCTTCGACTTGAAACAGAGCCGAAGCCAAAAGACTTTGTTCAGCCTCATGAGCATCGGCATAGGTCGCCTTGCCTTCACTCAAAACCGGACGATCCAAAACGAATTTCCACGCATTGGGATTAGGCGTCGCCTGAATTCTGATCAGAACAT
This sequence comes from Bdellovibrio sp., assembly GCA_039206745.1. Lineage (GTDB taxonomy): Bacteria > Bdellovibrionota > Bdellovibrionia > Bdellovibrionales > Bdellovibrionaceae > Bdellovibrio. The sequence continues at coordinate 6,188 of JBCECD010000074.1, forward strand.
CTTGGGTGCTCATAACAACATCTCCCGCGCTTTGACCACTGCCTTGATCAAAGCATCAATATCTTCATGATTATTATACACTGAAAAAGAAGCCCGCACCGTGCCGGGCACGCCCAATCTCGCCATCAGCGGCTGAGTGCAATGGTGGCCGGCTCGAACTGCGACACCTTCACGGTCCAAAATTTGCCCCACATCAGAATGGTGCGCTCCTTTTAAATTAAAGGAAATAATAGGACCTTTATCCCGCGCCAATCCGAATATCTTCACATCCGGAATGGCCAACAGCTTTTGCGTGGCCTCTTGCAAAAGATCCATTTCATACGCATGAATCTTTTCAAGCCCCACTTCGTTTACAAATTTCAAAGCGGCATGCAAACCCACCGCCCCCTCAACATGAGGAGTGCCCGCCTCAAAGCGGAATGGCACTTCATTGAAAGTCGTCCCTTCGAGACTGACCTTGGCTATCATGCTACCGCCGCCTTGATAAGGCGGCATGGAATCCAGGATTTCTTTTTTTCCGTACAACACGCCAAAACCGAAAGGACCAAAAATTTTGTGCGCTGAAAAAACAAAGAAGTCACAGTTTATATCCTGAACATTCACCGCCGTCTGAGAGACAATCTGAGCTCCATCAATCAACACCCGAGCTCCCACTTCGTGAGCCCATTTAGTTAAAAGCTTCATATTGTTATTTGTGCCCAGAACATTGGAGCAGGCGGTGAACGCCACCATCTTCGTGCGGGAAGAGAGCTTCTTTTTAAAGTCCTCTAAATCCAACTCACCATTTTCCAGCACCGCTGCGGCAACAACTTTTGCACCTTTTTCCTCAGCAATCATCTGCCAAGGAACGATGTTCCCGTGATGCTCCATCTCCGTGATAAGAATCTCATCGCCTGCATGCAAATTGGAACGTCCCCACGAATGGGCAACCAAATTGATGCCTTCCGTAGTTCCACGCACAAAGACAATTTCCTCTGTACGCACCGCCTGCAAAAATTGAGCGGAAGCAATACGAGCTGACTCAAAAGCTTGCGTCGCCACATCACCCAGGTAATGAGCTCCACGATGAACATTTGAAGTCTCATAAGAATAAAAATGGCCAATGCGATCAATCACCGCACGCGGCTTCAACGTTGTCGCCGCACTATCTAAGTATACCAAAGGCTTACCATGCACTTTTTGTGTCAGTGCCGGGAACTCCCTGCGAATGTCAGCAAACACCGTTTGCAGTGAATTAGCGTTCATAAACCTGATCCAAATGATGAGCCAGCCATTTCCGGATCGACTCATCAGAAATTTTATAAATGACTTCCGAAAGAAAACCGTAACTGAGCATAGGAATCGCCTGAGCCTTCGGAATGGCCCGCGATTGCAGATAGAAAAGCTCTTCCCGATTTAACTGCCCCACTGTCGAACCATGCGAAGCCTTCACATCATCGGCATAAATTTCGAGACTGGGCTTGCTATCTGCCTCGGCCTTTGCACTCATCAACATATTGTTATTCAACTGAGCTGAATTGGCCTTTTGCGCGCCTTTTTGAATCAAAACCTTGCCGCAGAAAACAGCTCGCGCTTCATCATCCAAAATACCTTTATAAAGTTGATTGGTCTGACAGTCTCCCACCGCATGATCAATCAAAGAGGTATTATCCACATGCTGCGTACCACGAACAGCATAAACCCCCAAGACCTCTGAAGAAGATCCTGCCCCCTTCAAACTCACCTCCAAAGAGTGGCGAGATAAACTTGCACCGCTGGCAAAAGCCAAGCTCTCCAAACGAGCCTGCTTGCCAACGACAATACGAGTTCGTCCTACATTCACAGCCTGATCACTTTCACTTTGAAGGCGCACATAAGTCACTGATGCACTGTCTTGCACCTTTAAATCCAAAACTGAATTGACGAAATACCGAGTGCCCACATCTCCATAGTGACTCTCTAAAAATTTCACCACAGAGCGGGAACCCACTTCGATCTTAAGACGCGGATGATTCATCAAAAGCGAGGACTCCTGAGCCGAAGTGTAAAAGATGAAATTCACAGGTTTTTCCACAGACACTTCAGGAGCCACCGCCAACTCCAATGGCCCTGTCGAGTAGGCTCCATTGAGAGCATCGAAAGTGTCATCAAAAGCAGATCCATAACCAGCGAACTCACGCAAGGTGAAACCACGAGGCAGATCTTCAGATAAAGTTTTATTCAACACACCATTGATAAAGACAATGTTTGTGAACGCAGGATTTAAATGTGCCTTCACCCGCGCGAGCGTTTCATGCGAAGGTTCGATCTTTTCCGCAAGCACAGGCTGAAAACCCGCCTCCTCTAAAGATTTCACACTGGTGTAATGCCATTCCTCATCTTTGCGAGTGGGGAGCCCCTTTCTCAAAGCGTAATCATAGCCCGCCTGACGAAAAGATGCCAAAGCTCCCTGAGCGGGGTGAGTTTGATTGAATTTCTCATACGACGAGAGCAAATTCATTTTACTTCTCCAACCAATCGTAGCCTTTTTCTTCCAGCTTCAAGGCCAAAGAGCTGTCGCCCGTCTCAATAATTTTTCCATTTAATAGAACATGCACAAAATCTGGCTTGATATAGTCCAACAGACGCTGATAGTGCGTCACCAAGACAATAGCGTTGTCAGCCCGTCTTAATTTATTCACACCTTCTGATACAATTCTCAAAGCATCGATATCCAAACCAGAATCTGTCTCATCCAATAAAGCCAAGCGTGGCGACAATACCGCCATTTGCAAAATCTCGTTCTTCTTCTTCTCACCACCGGAGAAACCGGTGTTCACAGGGCGATCGAGATATTCCGGCTTCATGCCCACGAGTTTTAATTTTTGCACTAAAAACTCCCTGAAATCTCCCTCTGGCATAGGCTCTGAGCCCTGATGCTGCAAAACAGAGTTGAAAGCTGTATGCAAAAACGTGAAGTTGGAAACCCCAGGAACCTCAATAGGGTATTGG
>JBCECD010000075.1:0-7149 GCA_039206745.1 Bdellovibrio sp.
AATTCCCGTTGCTTGTTCTTTGCTGGCATGAGCGATCTCATCATTAAGTATATTCACACTTTCAATCGAAGAAAGAATGGATGTCATGGACTTTCCGCTGCGTTCAACACTTTTTCGGCCATTTTCGATTTTTTCGAGGCTGGTGTTGATAAGAGTACCGATTTCCTTGGCGGATTCGGCACTTTTTTGCGCCAGATTGCGGACGGCATCAGCTACAACGGCAAAACCTTTACCATGTTCACCGGCTCGAGCGGCTTCGACAGAGGCGTTGAGAGCGAGGAGATTGGTTTGAAAGGCGATATCATCAATGATCTTCATGATCTCCTCAATCTGTTTGGAGCTGTCGGAGATTTCAATCATAGCCGCGGTGAGAGTGTGCATTTCTTTTTCGCCTTCATTGGCGTGGCCTTTGGCCGCATTGGCCATCTCACGGGCTTTTTGCGAATTTTCAGCGGTGACGGAGACCATGCTTCCCAACTCTTCCAAAGAAGCGCTGGTTTGTTCGATCGCAGCGGCTTGTTTATTCGAGGAGTTGGAGACTTGATGCGATGTTTGAATAAGGTTTTGACCAACATCTAAGGCGATATGAGCCTCCTCACGCAAATGAGCCACGGCGGAGTGAAAGGTCTTAATCGTTTTATGAATGGTATAGCCAAAATAGGCGCTAAGCAAAATGGCAATGAGCATTGATATAATGGAGAGCACCAGCTTCTGATCACGGGCTCCTTTTAGAACCTGAATACGCGCCTTCAAGAAGTGTTCAAATTCCTGATCCAGGTTTTTGATGATTTGAGCATTCATATGGGATAATTCATATATTCTTTGAAACGAAGCCCGTTTGTTATGTAAGGTTTCATCCGCATGGATGATCAAAGAATACACGCTGCGGATCTGTGTTCTGATATTCTCCTGAAAGGACTCGTAGTTTTTTTGATATGAATCGGAAGGACCGTAGTTGGTAGTGTCGGCCTCTTTGATTTTATCTAAATTGGAGAGAGTTCGTTTGATCAGATCTTCATAAACCACCTGACTGTTTGTGAGGCGCTCCCTTTGAAACTCGCTCATCGTTTCATCGGCACCACCCACGATCTGAGCAAGCTGCGCATAATACTCCTGGATTTTGGGAAGGAGATTGACGAGGGTATCCATGGTGTAAAAAGAATCCAGATCCGGATCCAGAACGATGTTGAATTCGTCAGCGATCTTTTCTTCTACGAGAACCAGATCTTGATTGAACATTAGAAAACGGCCCCCGATGATCTTCTCTTCCAGGTCGGCTTGGAGATATTTATGAAGAGATTGAATCAACCGTTCCTTGCTAAGATTTTGTTGAGGAATACTGTTTAGCAAGGCTTCCCATTGTTCGCGTAAATTATTCTTGGAATTCTCGTCGAGATCTTGATTGGAGGCTAGGACTTTAAAATGGGACTCCGTGATTTCGATCTGGAATTGATAGGCCTGTCGTAAGAATACCTGGCCATCTATTTCTTTTTGAGAGAAATCAACCTGCTCATTGGCTGCAATATACAATAGATAAATCATTGCAATCAGCGGTAATGAGAAAATGAGAATAGAAAGCGTAAAGCGGCTGGAAATGCTCCAATTTTTCATAGGGGCCCTTTCAAAACGTGCAACACTCTCTATTTTTCGGAAACTTGATATTATGCCTAAAGGACAGAAATGAGGACATGAGGTGAATGTGTCGAGTCCTCACATTTGAGTAAGAAATTTTAGTCTCTTTTGAAGAGCGCCGAGGAGATGGCTGGAGGAACGTATGTCGCAAAATTTTAATTTTATCATTGCAGCTCTTCTTTTTCTATCTTCATTGCATATGGAGGCCGCGGAGAATTGCACCTCCTCGCGCAAGGTCGCCGTGTGTTCTGAGGAGAGCATCAAAGAGAAGGTGAACTGGGCTTGTCAGGAGTTGGAGAAAAAGGGAAAGTTGGCTTTGCTCTCCATCAATGCGATGAGATTTGAATGTTGTGGCGAGCCTAACTATGTTTGGATTAATGACTCCAAACCGAAAATGATTATTCATCCTTTAAAGCCCAATATGAACGGCATGAATCTCAAAGACGAGCAGGACCCCACTGGGAAAAATATTTTTGTAGAATTCACCTCTGCCGCCACTAGATCTCCAGCCGGCAGTTGGGTGTCTTATCAATGGGTGAAGTTCGGAGAGAAAACTCCCACACAAAAAAAATCCTGGGTGAGAAGTTGCAAAGTTAAAGATATACCGGATCCTTGGATTGTGGGCTCGGGGACTTGGGAGTAGTGAAAACTCATTTTACGTGTAGTATGTGCTCAACATATTTTTTTTGACTAAAGAAGATCCCAAGGGCGGGCCCTTGGGACTAATTCGGTGAACTCACCTTGCGGTGGTCCTTGCTACTGATTGAACGTAAGCGCCCCATAAGGCCTTTTTGCTAAACCGATGCCTCGGGTGTTAAGATAATGTCGGCAAGACGTTCATAATCTTCCAAAGTTTTGGCCAGTGGCATCTTATTGAGGATTTTAGCCAGAGCCTTGTAAGGATTAACTCCATTAAGCTTCGCAGTAACAACGAGACTATAGAGAAGACTGCTGGCTTCCGCTCCATCAGATGTTCGCTGAAAAGCCAGTTGTTTCTACCGATGGCAAATTTGCGGATAGCTCTCTCTGTGAATCCGTTGTCGGGATCCATCCAGAATGGCCACATAATAACTTGGACCGAGGTCCTGCCTTGCTGCCGTGATCGTAACCATTTTAATGAAGGCCGGCTTTTCGGAAAGGAGTTGATGTATCTCTACCGTATTTGAAAAGTAAGCTGCGGAGGCGCATCGTCCATATAGTGAATAAGCTCGGTCTGAGGGACTTGAATTTGGGAAGACACTTTGGTGATCTTCAGAACTCCATAGCGTCCCTCTACTTCGAGGCCAGGAATGGTTTTAAGAAAGTCGGTCAAAGAAAGGTTGTGGCCGCTTGAATTCACAATCCTGATCAGAAGATGAGAGCTATATGTATAAAACTCGCCCCCTTCCCGTAAAAGATCAAAGGCCTTTTGTAAAGACAGACCTATGTTTTTGGAATAGGAGATCACACCCATAAAGTCTGTAATCAAATCCACTGAAGGCCATTGTGAAATGTCTTGTAATTCAAAAAAGCCCTCTTTGACTTGCAACTTGTTTTGGAAGTGGCGTGGTCCCCACCAACGATCCAGTTTGAAGGCGACTGCGGTCGCCAATGGGGCCAGGTGAAGATCTGAAAGTTCTTTAAGAAACTCAATTTGAGCGTTGGCCTTGCCTGCACCGAGGTCCACCCAATGGTGGTTAGGCCCCAGACTCCGTAATTTTTTGGCAAAGTCGGGATGCAAGTGCCGGATGTATTCTGCCAGGCCCCGACTGGTGACATAGTTATTTTTTAATAAGCGCTGTGTGGGAATGTAGAGTTCGGACAGAGCGGTGTTACAACGCGATCCCGGTGCCGCTTGCGATAGCAGTGTAAAGAGAAGGGATATAAGGATGGCCCCGATTCTTCTTAGCATTAATCAGCACTTTCCATCAGGCAGGTCTGAATTTGAGTGCAATCTAAAAACAGTTGCATGCGTTCCGCTTCCGAGAGCCCGGTCAGGCGAGGGTAGAGAGGAGAGAAATGGGGATAAAATGTCGTATCCAAATCAAAGTCACTAAAGCCGAGGAGGCGGCCTTGTTCGTCGTGGTGAGGAAGATGAACGCGCACCCAGGCATGTTTTTCCGGTAACGAACCAAACGCGATCTCTGAGCTGAAGTCATGAGGTCCGAGAGCCATCGTCGAGGAATCGCTATGACGAGCCACCTGCAAGAGGCTCCATTGCAAAAGGGCTGCGAAATCTTCACAGATCCCGGCTGTGCCTCGAGACTTAGCGTTGTTCAGGAGATTTTCTGGTGTCTTAGCAAAGACAATATTTCCAGACAGCAGAGTGGATAGCCCCCTGCTCTCGTAATCATAGAGCCCTTGGTTGCGAACAACAAGCTCATAGACTTTTTGAATTCTCGTCATGGGATTTATGATTTTTTTTATATTATACAGCTCCTGCCGGTAAGCTCTTTGTTCTTCATTTTCGTTCAGATTCGAAAAGGCACTGGCGGCATAACCCGAGATCAGGCCCATATAAGCCTTCCTTCCCAAGCCATCGGCTTTTTGACCTAGGGTCTCGGCTTTATGAGGTTCACTCTTATGCAATTCCGTACACATTTTCTGCATGCTTAAGGCCATATCACGGGGACTCTGTTCTTGGCGTAAGAGCAGAGTAAAAAACGAACTTTGAGCCTGAGTAAAGCAGGCCGAATTGTTCGCCTGAGTCAGCAGAGACCAAGATCCAATAAAAGATAAAATAAAGAGAGCACAATATCGCATAAGATCTCCAGATTCTCCTACACATGCGATAACTGTACCCATACAGTTTCGCCATAAACCCCTCTCTAGCATGAGGAAGTGTCTAAGAATTTTACATAGCCCACAAAAAGGTGCCTGGTGATTTTTTACGCCTATAGTGCGTCAATCCGTTGCCTGGACCCTTCATAAATCATCTAAGGTTGCGAAAGCACCTTTTTTTGTTTCAGGAGGGCGGAAGCAGTGATTAGAGGATCGTATTGCCTCGAATGAAAGGAAAGGTTGCTTTGGAAGCATGCAAGATTTTGAGTCAGCTAAGAGATACTCAAAACAGAAGCATTAGAGAAGCCCCAGCCTCGGATTTGTAAGGTTGATTAGATGGGTTTTAAAGGATTGAAGGCGGTTTGTGTAATCTCTTTATGTTCGCTCATGGAAAACACTTTGTTCGCCCGGAATATTGTGTTTTGCAGGGGGCTTCTGTATATACACACCCATGCTAACGAAACACACTTGCTATCGAAATTATCTTAAAGACCTTTTGGTGGAGAGAGTTCAGAAAAACTCCTCTTATTCTTTACGGGCCTTGGCTCGGGATCTGGATGTCTCTCCTGCCATGTTATCTGAGGTCTTGAAGGGACATAAGACTTTTTCTCCGGCGACGGCGTTGAAGGTCTCGCAGAGAATTGGTCTGACAGAGTTTGAACAGGAGTATTTTTTAACTCTGACTCAATGGGATTCAGCGAAAACTCCGGAGATGAAAGTCGCTTTGGCCAAGCGCCTTGTGACCTTGAATCCAAGTCATGCTGTCAAAGATCTGAGTTTGGATTTATTTAGGATCATTGCTGACTGGTATCATCTGCCGATCCTCGAAATGACCCGTGTGGCGGGCGTCGAGTTCACCCCCCGCAGTTTGGCGAAACAATTGGGGATCTCAGTTATAGAAGCTGAGACCGCTCTGGACAGGCTGTTGTCATTGGAACTCATAGAGAAGGTCGCGGCAAAAAAATACAAGAAGACGTCGAATCGGATTTTAGCCACAGCGAAAATTCCGAACTCGGCGCTGCGCGAATATCATCGTCAGATGTTGAATAAAGCTATTGAAAGTCTTGAAACCCAAGCACCCAGTGAAAAGCTGGTGGGCTCAGAAACCTTTGCTCTGGATCCGGCATTGTTAGAGGAAGCCAATGCCATCACGGAAGAGTATTTCAACCGCATGGTGAGATTGTCAGGGCAAGGTAAAAAGAGGACCCATGTCTATCATTTGGGAGTTCAATTTTTTAAATTGACTAAAGGAGAAAATAAATGAAGAACTTTTTAGTGCTCATGATGGTTCTTGTTTCGATTGTGAAAGCGGAGGCCTCAGGGCTCAGCTCTTCCGGAACACGAGGCGGAGGAGATGAAGTGGGCTTGAACTTTCAAGCCACGGCGGCAGCAGCGCTCTCATATTTGGATCACAGCTCTTTGAGCCCGGTGCAGTTGGGCGCGACGAAGGCGGCTCTCGAGAACGCCCGTTATATTGTCGTGGATGAGGCCCTTTTTGCCTCTGTGGCGGGAGCTTCTTATAAGCAGAACTCTGTGGCTTTGAACGATAAAAAGACCCGGATTATCTATATCAACCGCGAGCGTTGGAAGGCATTGAAAAAACCTCTCGAGAAAATGCAGATAGCTCTGCATGAACTCCTGGGATTGGTGGGGCTGGAAGGGACTGGAGATTATAAAATCAGCTCCACTCTGCGCATTCCTGATGCGCAATCTCCATATCCTGATTCTCGTCTGCTCGTGACGCGTTTTTATGATAACTCTGACAAAGGTCTTTCACCGACATCGGCGATCAAACAATGTGCTCTACAAAAGGTGGCGTATCAAAACCAGTACAGCATTGTTTATTGCTCTTATTGGGAAAAGAGAATTCCCTACACAGTTGAAAAAGGTCCCAAAGGCAAATCCGTCGTGAAGTATGACTTGGCCTATGGCTTAGCAATCTATGGTGTTGGTAAAAAAGGTGGGAGCGCAGCTTGGTCCACAGTGTTTTCAAGCAACTCTTTTCTCGATGAAGAATTTGGATCTCTCTATTATGACACAGAGAAAGAGGCAAAGTATGCCTGTTCTCTTCATCTTATAGAGGCTCTTCCTCACGAGCCTTTTTGGCTGAATGCTCGATGTTTGACTGCGAAAGAAGCAAACCAATATTTTTACCAAATCCGTATCCAAAAATAATTTTTAAGGAGACTGTAAAATACAATTCGAGTTAGAAGTCAATGGCAGCTTGAGAATTGCGATGGAGAGAGTGTTGTGAGTGAGGTGCCACAAAATTTTAAAAGTCTTGACAGTATTATTTCATCATTTTCGCAGTATGATTTTGCAAGATATATGAAGTGCTCATTCTCTCTTGTTGGGAAGCATACTTGCTCAGAGCAAATCAAGAATTCAGGAGGCTTCGTTTCTTGTCGAACATCGGGGAATCAGGAACTCTCACTGCTCGATAATAATGATATTATTGTGGAGGATGATGATCAGAATGCTGTCTACTTCAGATCTCAAAAACCTTTCGATTCAGCAGCTAATCAGCGAGTTCTCAATGTAACGGAGTCTTTGGTGTCGGCCTTCAGAGACTACGGCAACACTCTCTTGCAACTGCGCGGAGCAAAGCCCAGTGAGCGTCATGCCGCTATCACAAAATTCATGAGTCAAAACAAAGCGCAGATTTTAGCGGATTTGCGAGTCATCAATGACGACTTGGGCAAGACTTCCTCTCTGACAATCCTGAACGTCACCACCTCGATCAATCGTGGGTATCAG
>JBCECD010000075.1:7159-9104 GCA_039206745.1 Bdellovibrio sp.
CGATTGAGGGAGCGGTCCAGGGATCTTTTGTTTTTGATGAAGTTGTCGTAGGCCGATAAAAGTTGAATAAACTTAATTGAACAAACCAATCAGTTCATAAAAGCAAAAAGGCGCACATGAAGTGCGCCTATTTTACGGGAAGGGTAGCAGGGTGTCGTTAAGAAAATCCTAACAGCCTCACCTTAACCGCGGATGAAAATAGCATTAAATATTTTTTATTCCTACAGTCTGGGCTTCACCCTTGTTATTTAACATCACTTTGCGAGTTTTGGAGACCTGAAGAGTTGGTAGCTCCTCCACACCCTGAGATTTCATTTTCTCCATGGCAAAGGGCACTAATTGCTTAGCTCCTTTTTTCCCAGGGTGAAGTTGGTATTGATGCGCGCAGTTTTTGGAGCAAGTGTCTTTTTTGAATTCCAACTCCGCACAGTCGATACAGATCAACTCCTCGGAGTCGCAGCGTTTGCAGGTGATGCGAATCTCTGAGGGCTGACCACAATGCGGGCACAGGCCATAGCGAGTTGAAGGTTGCAGATCCTGGTCCAAAGCCACACGGTGATCGAAGACAAAGCATTCGCCTTCAAATTGATCACGAGGATATTCCTTCATATAGTTGATGATGCCGCCATCCAACTGATAGACGTTGTTATAACCTTGGTTTTGCAGTTCGAGAATGCCTTTCTCACAGCGGATGCCCCCCGTGCAGAAGATCAGCATCTTCTTTTCTTTTGGAATGCCCTGAGCTTCGATGTATTGCGGGAAATCCGTGAACTTTTCAATGTCAGGATTTAAAGCACCTTTAAAAGTTCCGATTTTATATTCATACCAATTGCGGGTATCAATCATCACAAAATCAGTTTCCTCTTTGAGAACTTGATTCCACTCGCTTGGGGACAGATGGAAGTTTTTGCCTTCAGGAGGCAGAACACCGGGAATGCCTGTGGTGACGATCTCTTCGCGCTCTTTGACTTTGAAGCGACGGAAGGGTGCTTTCGGTGATACGGAGTCTTTGAAGAACTGATTTGGTGATTGGAAGTAATCGCGAATAAACTGCTTCCAGGCTTCAAAAGACTCAGGTGTCGAGGCCGCGCAAGTGGAATTGAAACCTTCCGTTCCAATAATCACCAAGCCTTTGACATTCAACTCATCCGCTTTATTTTCGAGATCTTTTTGTGCAAGAGCCACATCGGGCAGATGCATAAACTTATAGAAGGTCGTAACATAATAGTTCGACGGTGTATTCATATTATCACCTTTGATTCCGTCCTCTGGCTCCAAACCACGGGGAGTTAAAAGTTCCCGAACTTTATAAGGGCCGCCGCCTCTGGAAGCAAGCACTATCTGCCTGGGAGGCTTAGGTGTCGCCTTGGCAGGGGTGTCACATGGGCAACTTCTTGTAAGTGCGGGATTTTTCTAGTACAAAAGGACTTTTAGAAGGGATCTTCAAATGCTTTCCACGCCCCAAGTTCAAAAGGAAATTCAACGTCGGCGTACCTTCGCCATTATTTCGCATCCGGATGCGGGTAAGACCACTCTCACTGAAAAGCTGCTTTATCATGGGGGCGTGATCCATGAGACGGGCGAGGTGAAAGGGAAGCAAGGCACGAAGGCCGTGACTTCGGATTGGATGGAGTTGGAGAGACAAAAAGGGATCTCGATCACTTCTTCCGTGATGACCTTCGACTACGAAGGCCTGCGGGTGAATCTTTTGGATACACCGGGGCATAAAGATTTCTCCGAGGACACCTACCGCGTTTTGATGGCGGTTGAGTCCGCCTGCATGTTGATTGACGTTGCCAAGGGTGTGGAAGAGCGAACCAAAAAGCTGTATGAAGTGTGCCGACTGCGTCAGATCCCGATTTTCACTTTTGTGAACAAACTCGATCGCGAGGGGAAAGATCCTCTGACCTTGATTGACGAGGTTGAAAAAACTCTCAACATGCAA
>JBCECD010000076.1:0-289 GCA_039206745.1 Bdellovibrio sp.
GTCCCGACACTCAAATTCATATTGAAGTTGCCGACTGTGGAAGCGGATGGGTTGACACTGAATGATGGTGACAAAGTCACAGGTCCCCGCGAAGTTGAACCCAATTTAATAGGTGCTCCCCCTGCGGCTCCCCAGTTGATCCCCACACTGCGCGTAAAGCGTTCGCTGGCCTCGACAATTTTACCTTCAATCAACACTTGTGAAGGCTGAATATCCAAACTGGCGATGAGTCTGGCCACACGATCCAGATTTTCTGCAATATCCGTGACGACCAAAGCATTCGTTCGAA
>JBCECD010000076.1:299-8668 GCA_039206745.1 Bdellovibrio sp.
TCGAACATCTCCGACCGCTTTACCACGCTCACCCAGGAAATCCTTGATCTTCTTTTCAAGCTCATCCACTTTCGCATAGCTGACCGGGAACATACGAACTTTCAAAGGCTCCAAGTTTTTACGAGCCTGAGCCAATTTCGTAGCATCATCCTCTTCCGCTTTCAAATCTTGTAACGGAGCTATTCTCAAGACATTGCCTTGACGAGTGTAGCCTAATTTTTTCGCTTTCATGATTACGACCAAAGCCTGATCCCAAGGCACTTGGCGCAGTTTCAAGCTGACCGAACCTTTCACCTCTTCCGCGACAACCATATTTACGCCGCTCTCCTCAGTGATAAAGCTCAGAGCATCTCGGATATCCATATTGTTGGTTTCGAGAGAGATCTTTTTACCATAGAATTTGGTGTTCCCAGATAAGAACTCTGTCAAATTCTGGCTGGGAAGAATTTTGGCGTCGTTCAAATCCACATTGGTATCAACACTGCCGTCCTGAGCAATCACCTCACCTGTTTCAGGCGAAGGGACAACGGGTGTTTCGGCGATAGAACTGCCTGCACCGTTAGCCACGATCAAAAGGTTGTTTCCCTCTGCCTGCACGGCAGGCTCCATCACACCCTCGCGCAATTGGATCACAAAGCGAGCTGTGCTAGAACCTGGATTTTGATAGCCATCAACCGCTCCGATACTTCCTTTGATATCTCGGGTATTCAATGAACGCTTCAAACGATCCGGTAAGTGTGCATTTTCCACTTCAATAATGAACTGATGAAGATCCGGGTTCATTCTGGTCGTGTAAGCCACAGGACGATCTGATCGCACCACGATAGTTCCACCGGAATCATTCGCCTTATATTGCAAATCCGTGATCGTCGCCAAACCATTGGAAGTCGCAACTTGAGTCGGAGCCTCAAAAGGAGCCTCCGGCACTTCAGGCAAAGTTTCTGTCACGACAGGCGCTGGCACGTCCATCTCTTGAGGTTCCACCGGAGCTGGCACATCCGCTACAGAGTTGTCAGCAAATGGGTCCTCCGCCGGAGAAAGATCTTCCACTGGAGGAGCTGCTTGCTGAGCCTGCTGTTGAGGGGCTTCATGTCCTTCTTCAGAAAGACTCAGCTCTTGATCCAAAGAAGAGTCCCCGTTTTCCGCAGGTGCCGGAGAGGAGGAGTCCGCAACAGAGGTTTCCTCTGAAGCACTGTTTTCAAAGTCGGCAAAATCATCACCAGAGCCTGAGTCCGTCCCCGCAGATGAATCTCCCGCCGCCATCTCCATTTCCGAAGAAGAGGAAGGATCTGTATCATCCAATGAAAGATCATCCTCAACTGGATTACTCGCACAAGATAAAATAGATGCCGTCAAGGCACTTAGGATAAAAAATCTAATGAATCCTTTCATTAGCTCCTCCTTAAAAAATAGTAGACCTTTATTTTCTAAACTCCATCACACGCGTTTCTTTTAAGGGCTTACCCTCATCGTATCGGGTTTCCACGATCACGATTTCCCCTTCGCGTATGGCTGCAACAAATCCTTCATTGCGACCAATTTTGGAATTTCTTAATACAGTAAACACTTTTCCTTCAGGGTCACGCACCATCGCACGAGGGGTCTTCACATCCCACAAGATACCTACCACCTGCAGACGCTCGATCTCCCACCTTTGCAAAGGCTCCAAGACCTCATTAGCCCGGGCAGAATCAGGACCACCACGCATGGTTCGGAAGGGCTTGAATGGGTCCCGCTTTCCCGTCGGATCATAGATAAAATCATCCTTAGGAAAAAACTCCGTGGTCTGTGCCGGGGGAGGCGCCGTCATACCATCGCCGATCGGCTCCTCTTCTCCCATCACACTCGAGCCCGAAGCTGGAGGCAGGGGCTGCTGAGCCGGCATCGACTCAGCAGGAGGTGGCATATCTGGTAAAGGCGTTCCATTTGCATCCACAGGAGGAGGTGGTGGAACCTCACTGCCTCCATTCTGCGGCGGCGGAGGAAGTCTTCCTTGTGCTTCAGAAGGCGGAGGTGCTGCTGATGGCGGGACCTGAGTCGACTCCACTTCCTTCATGAAGTCCGCAGGCAAATCTCCACTCGGAGGAGCATCTTGAGAATGGGCAGGGGCCATAAAGCGCACGCTGACCGCAAAGGCCAACCACAACCCCAACAAAGCCACTATAATGTAAGACACCATCCATCTTACAGACTTCACTTTTTCTTCTCCGTCCCCTCAGCCTTTTTTTCCGGGGCCAACTTATAACCCACAACCACACCTTCAAACTTCAACTTCTTCGAATTGGCTTCGCCACCCGACAGAATCACATTGCGCACTCGCGCCATTCGCTCAGCCGAAGCCACTTGAAAAGCAAACTGGGTCAACTCACCATAAGTCCCCTCTAAGCTCACTTCCACCGGGACCTCTTCAACAATCTCACGTTGAATATTCTGCCCCGGTCTTTTTAACTTCACATTCACCCCTGCACTGCGGGCCAAATCGTCAATGGTACGATTAATATCAATAGAAAACAAAGACGACGGCAAACGACGGGAGATCTCCTGATATTTCTGACTCAGCAATCCCACCTTCTCCTGCATTTCCTGCACCTGCTTCAGAGTGGCATCCGTGTCTTTTTTCTTTTTTTCTTCCTCTTGCAGCTGGGCCGTCACTTTCACAATCTGACTTTCGATTGCGGAGCCATCATTATAAACTGCATACCAATAAAAGGCCGTCAGTCCCAGACCAATGATCAAGATCTTGCCAATTTCTTGTACAGATAAAATCTCAAAAAACCTGTTCATTGCGGCCTCTCCAACAAACAGCTGATTTCAAAGCGCTTGAGAGTGACTCCCTCTTGCACCACCTCACTGGAACTCACCAAATTCACATCCATCAAAAACACACTGCGCGTGAGCGCATCGAGAAAGGTCGAAACTTCAAAGTCTGTCAAAGCCATTCCCTGTATATTCAAACGATCCGGATTGATTTGCACTCTCGTCAACCAGGCTTTTTCAGGAATCACTGTTTGCAACAAATCCAAAACTCTCACTTCACGCTGGCGATCTCGGGATATTTTTTCCAAAGCGGAAATACGAGTCTCAATAAGAGCCTCATCCTCTTTAAACTTTTTGATCTCCGCCACCGAAGCCGCAGCCTTGGCATTATAACTTTCCAACTCACTCAATGCCTGGCGCTTGACATTCAAAGCTCCCAACAAAGTAGGGATGTTCTGACTTTCATAAATATAAAGAGCTAAAGGTCCCACCAACAGGAGAACCAAGCGCTTCAATGCCTCTTTACGTGTCTCTTCCGGCCCCCCGGAAAAAACTTCCCCTCCCGAGCTGAGAGGTGCCGACATATTCGGGGCAATCCCCGTTGCTGCTGAAGAGGCCAGATTAATTTTAATCATGAGCCATCTCCTTGCTGACGAATTGCCAGACCTGTCACCACACCGGCGAAAGAGCTGATCTGATTCAAATATTCCGGAGAGAATTTCTTAGGATTCGCTTTCACCCGCATAAAAGGATTGAAAGGCTCCATCAAAATTCCCGTCACGCGAGATACAGTCTCGGTCAGTCCTGAAGTCGCTGAACTACCGCCTGTGTAAAAACAGCGATTTAAAACCAATCCATTTGTGGTCGCGCTCAAAAAATCCAAACTGCTGCGGATCTCTTCCGTCACCGCTTCATTGGTGGCACTGATCACACTGTGCACCTCATCTGGAACTTCCCGACGAGAAACTGCACTGAGCTTAAGAGCTTCCGCCTCAGTCAAAGTCACACCCATGGTCTTATGAATTTCATTGGTGTAGTTGGCTCCCCCCACAGGAATGTCCCGGCAGAAGATCACTTCTCCGTTATGAAGAACAACAAAGTTGGTGATGGACGCTCCGAAATTTAAGATACCGATCACTTCACCCGGAATCTTGCCGTAATTCAGCTCAAAGGCGTTCGCGAGAGCAAAACCACTCACATCCAAAACACCGCAGGACAAACCACCCACCTCAATCACTTGTGTGTACTGACTGACTAATTCGTTTTGTGCGGCTATCAATAAAATATCCATTGTATCCGGCGAAGCACTGGTACTCAGAATATGATGAGCCAGACTGATGTTATTGATATCAAAAGGAATGTATTGTTCAGCCTCAAAGCGAATTTGGTCTTTGATAAGCTTTTTATCCATTTTCGGAATGGTGATTTTCTTAACGATCACCGCCGTTCCCCACATGGCCGTAGCAATACTTTTACGCTTGGATTTTGCCTCGTTCACCAGAGACTGAATAGCCAACCCCACAGAGGGAACGTCAACGATTTCCCCACCAGAAACGGAGTTGGGAGGGGTCGGTGCAAAACCAAAAGAAAGCAGTTGGGCCCCTTTTTTATTGAAGTCCATTTCTGCGAGTTTGATAGAACTCGTTCCGATATCGAGTCCAATAACCTTCTTTGATTTAAAAAACATGCCCCTGCTGCTTTCCCGGTTGTAATACCCTGGTGTCTTTTCAAAGACTTACGTCTTTAGACACAAGTCCTAAATAAGTATTTCGTTTCAACTAACGAATGTCAAACAAGGGTCCCCAAGGCCTACT
The DNA here is from genome assembly GCA_039206745.1 of Bdellovibrio sp. Lineage (GTDB taxonomy): Bacteria > Bdellovibrionota > Bdellovibrionia > Bdellovibrionales > Bdellovibrionaceae > Bdellovibrio. The sequence continues at coordinate 4,871 of JBCECD010000076.1, forward strand.
AAAGGCCGGGTAGAAAAAGGTCGAGGTACCAAAGAGCAATGGTCTCTCCGCCAAAAACGTATAAGAGAGCGGCAAGAGCCAGATAAGGACCAAAGGGAATCATAGTCTTTAGTCCAGCTTTTTGCCGAGCCGCCACCGTCAAACCCACGATACTGCCAATAATGGCAGAAGACATGATCACAAAAGGAATGGCCTTCCATCCCAACATCGCACCAATCCAAGCCAGAAGTTTAATATCTCCTCCGCCCATGCCCTCTTGTTTTGTAATCAGATAATAGACATAGGCCATTCCCCAGAGAAAACCGCCTCCCATTAAGACTCCGAAAAGAGCATCTAAAAATTCCCGTTGCGGATTCAAGGCAGCTCCGATCAAACCGACAACAATACCAGTGAGAGTGAATTCATCAGGCAGAATCATGTGATCTAAATCAATAAATGTGCACACCACCAGACCGAAAATAAAGATCAAATACTCCAACAAGCTCCACGACATTCCGATGTAGTGATAAGCCAAAGCAAAAAGAGTCGCCGTCAGAAGCTCCACAACCACATAGCGAAAGGAATACTTCGCACCACAATTACGGCATCGCCCTCGGAGGATAAACCAGCTGAAAATAGGGATGTTGTCATACCATTTCACCGTGGCCTTGCAGCTGTAACAATGGCTGCGTGGTTTCACCACGCTTTCATTGCGCGGCAGACGATAAATAATGACATTGCCGAAGCTGCCCAAGAGAGCACCTAAGACAAAAAATAAAATATAGAAAGGAAGTTCTAACTCAAACAATGTCTTTTCTCCTAAAGAAGAAGTTGGCAAGCATGATTAACAGCAGGGACCAACCCACCATATGAGCTGTCATCCACAGAACACTTTCCAAAGGAATTCCGTTATCGAGAAAATAAGCGGACTTCCAATTCATTCGATTTAAATTCGGGGTGAGCCATTGGAGAACTTCAATCACCTGAATGAAGAACTCCTCTTTGCTTTTTTCCGCGAAAAACTGGAGATCTCCCAACCAATGCCCCAATAAGAACACCATAAAACCGGCACCTAACGCCAATACAGGCCGTACAATCAAACTGAAAAGAATCACCAGACAAAGAATGACTGTGCTCTCCAACCACAAGCTCAAGCAGATGGCAAGGAAAGCACTCCAGACTTGGGGCTCCTTCCACAGCCCAAGAAGCCCCCACAACACGATCGCCAACGAGCTGAGCAGAATCGTATTCAGCAAAAGAACACCCAGGACTTTTCCCATAATAAATTGAGCGCGGCTCACTGGCCGGGATAAAATCAAGAGACAGGTTTGCTTTTCAATTTCCTTTGCCAACAAGTAGGCTCCGGAGAAAAGAGACACACCCAAGACAGCCACTTGAATTGCCAGAAAACCAAAATCAGCCAATATTTTCCGCTGTTCAGCCAAGGACAAAGCTCCCAAAAGAAAGCTCAACCCTAATAAGGCCACAGCCAGCATCACAACCACGAGAAAGATTTTTTCTCGCAGCATTTCCCGTAAAGTGGTTCGAGCCAAAGCCCATACTTTAGCCATTTTTCTCCTCCCGACTCTTGAGAACAGAGAAAGCACGCTCCAAACTTTGGAATTCAGCCATGAAGGAGTTCAAAACCCCATCGTATAAAATCTGACCGCGATTGATGACCACAAGGTGAGAACACAGCTCTTCCATATCTTGCAAAAGATGGCTGCTGAAAAATAAACTCACACCTCTTTTTTGCTCTTCCTTCAGGATATCTTTAACCAGAGCGCGTCCATCCGGATCAAGACCTGACATCGGCTCATCTAAAATTAAAAGATCCGGCTTAGTCAGAATGGCCTGAGCAATCCCCACTCTTTGCAGCATCCCTTTGGAATAGGTGCGCAGACGGCGGTCGCGAGCCTCTAGCAAATTGACCTTCTTTAACGCTTCCAGCGCTCGCTCATAAAAATCTTTCAAAGAGGAGCCATAACACAGATTCCAGTGCAGTTTTAAAAACTCCATGCCGGTTAAGAATTCATAGAGATAAGGGCGTTCCGGGAGATAGCCGACTCGCGTGCGGCTTTCACGACTGAGAGGCTTGCCAAAAAAGAGAATTTCACCCTGATCGGGTCGAATAAAATCAAAAATGCATTTGATCGTGGTCGTTTTGCCTGAGCCATTGCTGCCGACGAAGCCCGAAGTCTGTCCTTCAGGCAGCGAGAAGGTGACATTTTGCAAAATATGTCGGTCCTTCTCAAACAAACCGCCCTTGAAGGTCTTATGCAAATTTTTAACACTCAATACTGACATTTATTTTTATGGCTTGAGTTCCAAATTCAGAGCTTTCACCATCTCCCTGACAGGATCATACTGTTTAGAGGTGGCCGGCATCAAGTCATGAGATCCTAAAATTTCAGAATAAGTATGTTTCTCTCGGGACTCCTCGAGAATATCAATTAAAGCGAACATCAAAGTGTGTGTGATCTTGGGATATTTATCGTAAAAGTCCTGGCGCACACAGAAGGGATCATTGGGAATCGGGCTGCTCTTCCATAAAATACGGTATTGAGCTTTTTTATCAGAACCAAACTTCACCCAAGCTCCTAATTTTCCAGCCTCATCATCACTGAAAACGGCCGCCACATCCACTTTATTCGTTTCCAACATCAGCACGGAAGCTTGATGATTACCGGAGAAAACCACCTCTTTAAAATCCTTCTCCGTCAACCCTTGCTTGCGCAAAGCCACCTGAGGATAAAGATAGCCCGAAGAGGACTTGTTATCCACGAAAGCAATACGCTTCCCTTTTAAATCCTTCAGATGTTTTATTTTGGAGCTTTGAGGCGCAACCAAGACTGAATAGTAAAAAGGCTGGTTCCACACCTTTTTCAACAGCACCTTCGCCTGCGCTTGCTGTTCAGCGAAAACATAAGTCAAAGAAGAAAAGAAAGCGAAGTCCACCTTCTTCGTCTTCATAGCGTCGACCAAACCGACATAGTCTTTCGAAATGTAAACATTCACTGGAATGTTCAACTTAGCCTGAAGCTCCTTGGCCAAAGTCAGCCCCTGATCACGCAGATTTTCAGGATTACCCCCAGGAATAAAACCAATTGTCAGAGCCGCCGGATTGGATTCTCCATTAGCGGGAGCCGCTCCTGCCAGATTTGTTCCCAACATCAAAAAAATCAGTCCGCAAATCAGTCTTTTCAAAATTCCTCCATGCTTTTCAGAGCCTCGACTGAGGATGACTCATTTCGTGTGTTTTTTAAAGCAAGAATGAAAGCCTCCGCAGCATCACTCTCTGTTAAGCAGGGAATATTATAGTCGGTGCAAGCTCGACGAATGTCGAAGCTCGCTTCAATCGCCCGCCGCCCCGAAGTGGTGTTGATAACAAAAGCCACTTCTCCCGAGCGGATTTTATCCACACAGTGAGGTCGGCCCTCATCTACTTTGCGCAATGACAGACAATTCACGCCTCGATCATTAAAGAAAGTCGCCGTGCCCGTGGTTGCCGAAACACCATAACCCATGCGCTGTAGCTCTCTGGCCAACGTCAACATGCCCTCTTTATCTTTATCCCGCAGAGAGAAAAAGACCTGACCCATCTTGGGTAATCTTATGTTACTGGACAAAAAGGCCTTGGCCAGAGCTTCGGAATAATTTTTTCCCCGCCCCATGCTTTCGCCGGTGGATTTCATCTCAGGACCTAAAAGGGAATCTGACTCTGGGAATTTTTTAAATGGAAAGACCACGCCTTTTACAGAGACAGCATCTGTCACTCTCCATGGCAGCCCTTCGAGCTGCATTTCTCTGTGCTGCTGG
>JBCECD010000077.1:0-4883 GCA_039206745.1 Bdellovibrio sp.
ATGGTGCCTTTAAAATATCAATTGCAAAACGGGGACACCGTGGAAGTGATGACTGCCAAAACTCAGATTCCGTCAAAGGACTGGTTGAAGTTTGTCGTCACCAATAAAGCTAAATCCAAAATCCGCGCCTTTGTCAAAGAAGAGCAGCGCCGCCGCGCGATCATGCTGGGCAAAGAGTTGGTGGAAAAAGAATTCCGCAAGTTTGGTATGGCGGCAGTGAAGTACTTGAAAGGCCCGGCCTACGAGCAGTACTTGAAAGATCACGGTTTGGCCGATTTGGATGAGCTCTATGTGACCGTGGGTTACGGCAAGCTGGAAACCCGCGTTTTAGTGGAAAAACTCACGCCGGAAAATATCGCCAAGGAAGCTGCGGCTAAAGCGGACGACGCTTCTTTCATGCAAAAGGTGATGCGAGCGGCGACACAGAAAACTCGCAAAACAAATTCTCTGATCAGCGTCGATGGCATGGACGATGTGCTGGTGCACTATGCGAAGTGCTGTCATCCTATCCCCGGCGATCCTATTGTTGGTTTTATCAGTCGAGGCCGTGGTATCACGATTCATCGCAGTGATTGTCGGAAGGCCTTTGAGTTTGATCAGCTTCGTAAAGTGGAAGTGAATTGGAACGTCAGACAGGCCGGGGAGGGACAGGAGCGCATTGTGCGTCTTAAAGTCATCTCCCAGGACGTTCCAGGCTTGTTGAAGTTGATGTCGGAAGCTTTTGCGCAACAGGGTATTAATATTCAGTCAGCGCAGATTCGCACGACTAAAGATAAGAAAGCCGTCTGTCATTTTGAAGTGAGTGTGCGGGACTCCAGTCAGTTGAACCAGTCGATCTATGAAATTCAGAAGATCAAAGGAATCATTGGTGTGACCCGTGTTATTCAATAAAATCCTACAAAAACTTCATTTTATTTTCGCAGTTCTGGTTTTGCTGGTGGGCTTTACCGTGATGATTGCCTGGGTATTGGAAGATAAGGTTCTCATTCAGATCCGCCCCGAATTTGCTCCGATGGTCTTCAATACGGCGGTTTGTTTTGCGGCTTTAGCTTTGAGTATGCTGTTCTCTGAGAGCCGGCATCAAAAAATACAAAAAGGTGCTGCAGGACTGGTGATAATCATCGCGATTCTCACTTTTTTTCAGTATTTATTTGAAATCAACGTGGGGATTGACGGTTTTTTTAATAAGCCTTTTTACGGTGTTGGAGTGTTTTCGCCGGGCCGTATGGCAGTGAGCACTTCTGTCTGCTTTTTTATCTTAGGTATTGCTGCCTATTTTCGAGCGTCTCGTTATTCTCATCGTATGATGGTCGCCAGTGCTTCGGCTCTGGTGTTGGGGTTTTCTCTAATTGGATTTTTTAGTTATGTTCTGGGCTTTAATTCTGAGTATGGGTGGGGCAGTTTTTCCCGGATGGCGCTGCATACGTCGCTGTGCTTTATAGCTTTGAATTTGGCGACCATCTGGCAGATGCGCTTGCAAATGAGAAAAGTCTGGCCACGTAAGGGTTCTTTAGTCCCTTTTTATGTGGTGATTGTGGGAATTCTGACGAGCATGCTGATATGGCAGTTGTTGGTGGTGCGAGATCAGGAGCGCAACAAGCGGATTGCGCAGATCCGCGCGGAGAATTTAAAATCGAACTTAGATAATGTTTTTGCTCCTCTGTCAAAATCTCTGCAACATATGGCGCGCCGATTTGCGGCAGGAGCTTATGTGAGCCAAGAGATGTGGCAAGCGGATGCTGCGGGGTATTTTGAAGAGTTTGACGGTTTACGCCGGCTGATCTGGACTGATAAGGGACATATTGTACGTTGGCTGTATCCCTACTCCAATGGAGGCGAAAAGGTTTTACATGCCAATGCAGCCGCCAGTCATCGCGAGCTGCGTGATCGTTTGGAAGAGGTGGAGTCACTGAAAATTCCGCTTCTGTCACGGGTGTTTGATTTCCGCACGGGGGGGCGGGGATTTGTATTGTTGGTGCCCATCTTCAAAGGTTCTGTCTTTCAAGGAACCTTATCATCTGTTCTTGTGGCGGACTCTTTCTTTTCTGAAGTCGTGCATGTTGAGGGGTTTGATTTGGCGATTTTTGAAGACGGCAAAGAAATCTTCAGTGAGGGACGTCCCGATCCAGTTTTCGCAAGAGACTGGAAAGTGAGCACGATTTATCGCAATATGGGCGTGGAGTGGGAGATTCGTTTGATTCCGACTCCTGTTGTGGTGCGCGCCAACACCTCTGCTTTGCCAGGAGTGGTGTTATTCTTTGGCGTCAGCGTATCGATTCTTTTGGGTGTGGCCCTCTTATTCTATGCACGCTCTCGAGAAACGGAGACTGTGGCGAAAGAGGCCTTTGAGTGGAAAAATGCGGCTCTTAACAGTGCTCCTCTGATGATCATCACTTTGGATGAAAATGGTTTGATCCGCGAGATGAACGAAACGGCGGAGAAGCTGCTGGAATACAGCACAGAAGAAGTTGCCGGGAAGTTTTCCTCTGTGATCTTCCACGACCGTAGCGAAGTGCGTATGCTACAGGATAAAATGGAACGGGAGATGGGACGAGCCATCGCTTTTGGTGGTGACTTTATCAATGTCTTTTTTGCCATGGGCTACAACCGGGCCAGTGAGTGGACTCAGATCTCTAAGAGTGGGAAAAAATACACCGTGGTCATGACTGCCAGCCAGATCCGCGATGAGAGTGGTAAGATCACAGGTTTTTTGGAAATTCTTGAAGACGTCACTCAGCTTAAGGAAAAAGAGCGCCTGCTTAAAGAACAAGAGATGAAAATCCGCGCCTCTTCGCGTTTGGCGTCGTTAGGGGAGATGGCTGCGGGCATTGCCCATGAGATCAACAATCCCTTGGCGATTATCAATGGTCATGTGGGGGTTTTAAGAAGAATTTTAGGGCAGAAGGGATTGGAAAATGATCCTGACATCTCTAAAAAAGTCGAAGCCATTGAATCTGTTGTGCAAAGGATCGCCAAGATCATTCGTGGTCTAAGAAGTTATGCCCATGAGTCTCATCTCGGTGAAGAAGAGTTGGTGAAGGTCGAAGCTTTGGTGGACGACACTCTGGCTTTTTGTCACGAGAAATTCAAAAATGAAGGTGTGGAATTGACGGCGGTTTTAGAGCCGCAGTTGGAGTTCAAAGGGCATCCTCACCAGATCTCTCAAGTTTTGCTCAATCTTCTGAACAACTCTTTGGATGCGGTTTCCGGCAGCCGCGTGAAGAAGGTGGCAATTGAAGCTCGCAGTCACGAGCAGGGCGTGGAAATTGCGGTCTCTGATACGGGGCCTGGGGTGCCTTTGCATTTGCGTTCGAAGATCATGCAGCCCTTTTTCACTACGAAAGAAGTCGGTAAGGGTGTGGGATTGGGATTGAGCATCTCTCAGGGGATAGTCCAGGCTCATCATGGCAAGTTCTATTTGGATGAGTCTTCGTTCCGGACTCGTTTTGTTATTTGGCTGCCCAAGCCCAGCCAATCTTGAGTAAGATCATATTGGCCTTCACTGTCGAAGTGCTTTGAAACATATTGTATTCGAGACTGATCGGAATGTAATTGCGGCGGTCTTTCTGAATATCAGCGCCTAAAGCCAAGGTGAAAACCTGATTCCCCGAAACATCTTTGAGAGCGGTGCTGGACTTTGAAACGGCATAAAGATAACCCACGCCGCCGCCCAGCCAAGGACGGTATTGTCCTTGCCAAGGATACCATTTTCCCAAGCCATAGAAAGAGAGATAATTGATTTTGGCATCACAGGTTGTGGAGTTGGTGCAGGCTGAAGTGTCGATGGTGGTGGTGGCATTGAACTGCTCCAGTCCGACATAACCTCTGCCCACCAAGGATTGTGTGAAGACGTGATCGTAAAATCCGCCAACGGCAAAACCACTGCCACTCATGGCCGCTTCTGATTTCTGGGTGACACCGAATCCATCTTTATAACTTACAGTTGCGGTCATGGAGTTCTGTATATATCCGCCGACGAGGCCATAGGAAGGGCGCAAAGGAAGAGTGAACTTCTCTGAAGTCGTCGCAGCAGTATCGCCACCGGGTGCGACATCGCGGCTGATACTGGTGGAAGAGGCTTTGGCTTGCAGAGTGTGACCTGCTGTCGCAGATCCTTTGAGAATGTCGCCCAGAGCTTTGTCGCCTTTGATTTGTTTGATACGGATAATGGCGGTTCTTTTGCGAGAGCTGGGATTGATCAGAAAAAACTCTTCGCCTTCTTGAATAAGATCACCATCCATTGAGATCAGGACTTTTTGTCCTTTTACGGCGGTGACAGAGGCGGCGAAGGAAGTTGTGGAAAAAAGGATCAGACTGAGTATGAAAAAATATTTGAGCACGAGAAGATCTTCCTATTCCAGAGTCATCACATTGTTTTCAATTTCACGGATAAACTGTTCTTTATAAAGATTCCAGACAATGTCATTGGCAAACTCGTACACGCAGGAGTGGGTTTGGCCCTGGCTTTTTTGCAAGGCTTTGATTTCGACACGAGAGTCGCGATGAGTGCGCCAGATTTCCAGATCATTTTCGGCCACCACCAACTCGTAATTGGCGGAAGGGAATTCCTGTTGGAACCAGGTTTCTAAACTGCTTTCTTTTTTGCAACTCAAAAGTTGAAAGGAGGACGCGCTTGCAGAAATTTTTCCAGGGGCTTCGGACTCAAACTGCTTGCGACCATCCGAGCGGTAGACTGTGCAACCACCTAAGAAAAAAGTCATGATCAGTGTTGAGACAAGAAAAGACTTCATAGTCCCTCTAGTGTAGAGGATATAGTGGCAAATACCAAGCTTTCGTCAGCTCTTTAGCCTGATGGCTAGCAGGGAAAAGAAAAGGCCCCTTTTGTGGGGGCCTTATAAATCCATCTTAGAATGGGATTTCGT
>JBCECD010000077.1:4893-8425 GCA_039206745.1 Bdellovibrio sp.
TCGGCTCCGGGCCGAAATCTTGGAAGTTGAAGTCATTTCCGCCACCTTGTGCGCGACCAGCTGTATTTTCAGCACCGGCTCCGCCGCCGAGGAACTCGACAGTGTTGGCAATGATTTCAGTTGTGTAACGTTTTTGTCCCTGTTGATCTTCCCAAGGGCGAGTTTGCAGTTTTCCTTCAATATAGACCTGACGTCCTTTGGATAAATACTTTCCGCAGATATCAGCTAATTTTCCCCATGCAACAACGCGATGCCATTCTGTGCGCTCTTGACGTTGACCGTCTTTAACCCAAGTTTCGCTTGTAGCGATATTCAGGCGTGCCACAGAGGTGCCAGTTCCGATAGCTTTCACTTCAGGATCTTGACCCAAGCGACCAATGATGATGACTTTGTTTATTCCAGACATATTCCCTCCAATTTCGACCAATTTGTTTTTGGTCAGTTTGAGAGCGAAGTCAATTAAGGACTTCAGGCTCTAATTTATTTGTCAGGATGTTGTGCAATTTTTGGGCACAGCTCTCCTCAAATTAAAAAGGAAGGGAGAGCATGGAGAGGACGAAATTCGAACTAACGCGCGGCCCCTATGCTGGGAGGCATCATGGGGTTGGTCGCTGAGAGTTTGAGTTTGTATTGAGCTCCCTCGGCAGTGGGAGTTTTATAACCATCAACAAAACTTAAAAACAGAGCGGCTCTATTTTGAAAACTCTTTTTGATTTTAAGATCAACCTCAAAAGTGTAAGCCCCTATCTGTTGGCCAAAGGTGCCACCGCGATTGAGGATGGTCAGGCCGATATTTCCTTTGATAGTGCCATAGATCTCATCGCCGGGTTTGCCAATGGTGCCGGTTTCAACCACGAATTGCCCTGCCGCCAGGCGGCCCTTCAACTCCATAGAACTTAATTTTAAGTCGGGCAAGGTCAACGGCCCCATCGGTGTATTGACGTTCGCAGGCGGCAATTCAAATTGGGCAATAGTGACCTCCAATTCGACATCCGGTTGCTCCTGGAAACTCAGATCCGCCAAGGCAACAGAGTGCACACTCAATTGTCCTTTGAGTAAAACTGGTAAGTTGGCCAACTCACGCAGATCATGCAAAGACACTTTTTTGGCAGTGACCTCCACGCGATGTCGTTCCACGCCATTATCAGAGCGTGTGCCTTTGCTCACTTGTAAATCCACATCACCACGCAACAGTCCCTTGGCACTGACATGACCATAGGGCTTTTGTTGAATCAGACCTGACACGGAAGGAGTGATCACCAACTCTTGAGCAGTTAAAGGCGGTGTGTTCATAGCCTCGATATACACTTGATCCATTTGCATGCCCGGTTGGGGAAAGAGGCTCATTTTCAGGCGGTCAAATTGCAGGTAAACTGAGTTGTTTGAAAGCTTTGAAACCTGAGAGGAGATAAGATCGCTCAAGTCATCAAAAGGAAAGAGCAGGAAAAGAAAAACCAGGGCAGAGAGCACCATGATAAAGATCTTTCCTTTGCTTTCGCGAATGAGACCAAAAAACTTTTTCAATGACTCCATCACTCGTCTCCGTCATTGTTTTTTTGATTGCGGCTGCCACCTCGAGCTGGTTTTTCTACAGGAATCTCCGGAGCTGCCGGCACGGCCAAGGCCACCAGCTTATAAGTGGCATCGAAATAGCGGGAGTCTTCACGATTGGCCACGATGTTGAGATCTTTCAATTTCACACTCGGATTGATGTCCTGAAAACCATAACCTAAATCAATGATCTGGCGAATGTTCAATTTAGCCAGACTGACTTGAATCGCGCCTTCCGTGAGATTTTTGGGCACCAGCTTGGAGTTGTTTTCCACTGTGGTGGTGCCTTTGATCTGTTCGGGCAAGAGGCGAGCATTTTGCAGCTGCATCTGAATATTGGAACGAATCGCATCTAAAGAGGGAGCCGTCGGAATTTGTGGAACATCCGCGGACTCTCGGGAGACTTTCAAAAGCTCACGAATGGTCATGCGCTGGCTTTCAAACTCTGTAATGGTGTCTTGCGATGCACGATAAGAGGAGTAGGGGATTGATAAAATAAGCAAAGCAATCGCCACAGCTCCACCGACCACAGACAGTCTCTGCATAGGAGGCGACATGTTTTCATAGCGATCCCGCAATTGATTGTAGGCGGAACTCTCTTGAATGCGTTCCCAGGTTACGCGTGCATCACTGGCTAAGCGATCTTTTAAGTCATCTAAATTCATCGGGTCACCTTTTGAATATCACGGTCCGTATTGAAGCTGAAAGAGAAAGGAACTTTTCCGCCCAAGGGTTTGAGAGTGGAGCGCTGGGCCTTAACTTGTCCGTCCGTTGTGATGTTGCTCAAAGCCTGTTGCAACAAAGTCAATTCTTGAGCTGAGCCAACATAACCTTGCAGGGATACGGTGGCCTCCTCGATGTTCAATTGCTGGATATCGATGGCGACGGTGCCTTTGCTCGGAGTGGCGTCATTGATCTTCTTCAAAATATCGAGGGCGGAATTCATATTCACCACGCTCGCCAAAGTTTTGAGATCGGAAGCTCTTTTTTTATTTTCACGGATGTATTTACGAATGCCATTTTCCGAAGCGTTCCGTCCTTTCAGACCCGCCACTATGCGAGCCTGCTCTTTTAAAGCCTCTTGCGTACGTTCAGAAAGGCCCAAGGCAAAACTGTCACGCAGGTGAGTGTAAAGGAAGAGAACTAAAACAGCTGTGGCCCCGACCTTGATGGTAGAGCCCCACTTTTCCCAGAGGACTTTGAGTTGGTGATTGTCTTTGGCGAACTCTCCGCGCATGAAGTTGATCGCGGGATTGCGAGGCTTTTTCAGTCCTTCAATCGCCAGTCCTAGAGCAACTCCAATGCGAGCCCCGGTTTGTTGTGAACGTTCAAAGAGAACATTGGGCATTTGTTCCAAGGAAGAAACTCGATTGACTGGAGCTTCGAGAATTTGTGTCAGGAAGGGCCCCAAATTGTGCATCAGAGAAACACCGCCGGTCACGCCGATACTGTGAATTTGAGCGTTGAACTCACTTTTCACCTCGAGGATAGAGAGCTGCACATCCCGTGCTAACTCCCTCACACTTTTCGCAATGGTGTCTGAGAAGGTGATTTGATCAAAGGTGGCACCCTGTTTACTTGTGAGAATGAAAGCTTTGGTCTGCAACTCCTTCATCGCTTCGAGAAACGGGATTTCATATTTCTTGGCAATAGCTTCAGCAATATTTTTCCCACCCCAGAGAATAGAGCGCACCGCGATTAAAGAGCTGCCTTCAAAAGCGCAGACCAGTGTGCGAGTGTGGCCCATGTTTAAAACTAAATTCACATGGCGAACGGGTTTGGTCTCGCTGTCTTCCAGCTCGAGTGGCATTGCCGCCAAGGCCGGAGGGGGTTGATTCCATTTTTCATAGACGTTTGCAAAAGCAGTTCCTTCACTGGAAATAAGAGCAGGCTCAATGCCGGCGTCCTGAGCTTTTTGTAAACAGGCTTGCACATGGACTTTGGGCGAGGCGCAAGCCAGAACTTCAGCGCCACTACCCAC
>JBCECD010000078.1:0-8422 GCA_039206745.1 Bdellovibrio sp.
TTGGATGGCATCCTGCAACGTCTTGCGGCCTATATGGAAAAATCAGAAAAGCTGAAGTCGCAGGTGAAGGGCGCCCTGGTTTATCCTGTGGTGATCATCATCGTGGCGATGATTGTTATCGCCGGTATTTTGGTTTTTATCATTCCTAAATTCATGGAGTTATTTGCCTGCTCAGGGAATGTACCTCCGTTGCTGACAACGATTGTGGTTAAACTCAGCAACTCGATGATTCACAGCTGGTATCTTTATATTGGTGGATTGATCCTGATTCCTATTTTTTTCAAGCAATGGCTTAATACGGATAGCGGGAAAGACACCTTTGACCGCTTCATCATGAAGGCGCCGGTGTTTGGTGAAGTTGTGCAGAAGTCCGCGATTGCGCGTTTGACTCGAACTCTTTCAACACTGCTGGGCTCCGGTGTGGGTTTGATTGAGGCGATTGAGATTTCCTCCAAGACAGCGGGAAATATTGTGATCGAGCAGTCTCTGATGCGCAGTAAAGACTCCGTGATTCAGGGGCGTACTTTTGCCGCTCCTTTAGGAAAAGAAAAAGCTTTTCCCGAGATGGTGGTGCAAATGATCTCCATCGGGGAGCAGTCGGGAACTCTGGATGTGATGTTGGGAAAAATTGCTGATTTCTATGAAGATGAAGTGGAGACAGCGGTGAAAGCCATGACATCGCTGTTGGAGCCCCTTTTGATGGTGGTTTTGGGTGGTATCATTGCGGTTCTCGTTATTGCGATGTACTTGCCAATCTTCACAATGGCGGATGTGGTTCAGTAGATGCGTTTGAGTTTTGCTTTGCAGAACAGTAAAAATCATGGGCTGGTGGTGGAGTTCGTCCGCATCAGCCTTTTTGTCTTGGTTCTTTTAATCAGTGTTATTTCCAGTGTGGCTCAGCAGGGGTTTATCAATTGGTCTATTCTGGGGCCTTTTTATGGAATTCTTGCGGTGGCTTTCGGTGCTCATCTGGCATGGTTTGCAAAATGGGAACAGATCATTGCTCGTCCTCTTGTATTGTTCACAAGTTTTGTCCTTGATGCTCTTTTGATTTCTCTTCTGATTTATCACTCCGGTATCAATCAATCGCTCTTTTTGTTTTTGCATCTGGTGAATATTTTGCTGGCGGGAATTGCCTGTCGAGGTCTGGGAGCCGTGATGCTGGCTCTGTTCACCAGCATTTTCTTTTCTGGAGCCGCGCTATTTTCGCCGGAGATGAAGGCTCTGAATTTCTTTTTCCTCCTGGCTTTAAATAATATTGCCTTCTTCTCTGTGGCGGGACTTTCGGGTTATCTCAGTGAATTGTTGCAAAGTGTGGGCAGTGAATTGAAGCGCACAGGACTGAGCCTGCGTTCGGCTCAGGCGTTGAATGAAGTTCTGTTGGAAAATATTCCAACAGGAATGGCCTCTTTCACGGAAGCCGGTGAAGTTGTTCGCGCCAACTCTGCGGCCCGAGATATTTTAGAGAGAGCAGATGTAGCAGATCTGGATTGGTATCAGCTTTTTCCTGAAACCCGGGGACAGGCTGAGGTGTATCGTGGAGATATCAAATATGTCTCTCCGGATGGACAAAGAGAAAAGATTTTGGGAATGACAGTATCACGTCTGTTCAGTCCGGAGCTGCAGGCTCATCTCTCGATCGCTCTTTTTAATGATCTCACCCAGATCAGGCAGCTTGAGTTTACCGCTCGTCAGAATGAAAAACTGGCGGCGGTGGGAGGGCTGGCTGCGGGAATTGCCCATGAGATTCGCAATCCTTTGGCCGGCATCAGTGGCAGCATTGAGATGCTGTCACAAACCGTGAACAATGACGATGATCGCAAGTTGATGAAAATCATCATGCGCGAGATTGATCGTTTGAACGGTCTGATCACAGAGTTTTTAGATTATGCCCGCCCTGAAGTTCCTCCGACCGACAAGGTCGATCTGGCAGCGGTGCTTACGGAAGTTCTAGACTCTATGTTGCTCAACAAGCAAGTGCGCCCTGATATTGAGCAGGTGCGAGAATATAGCACAGAGCTGGTGATTCTTGGGCGACGGGATAAATTGAAACAAGCTTTTTTGAATATCATCATCAATGCCTATCAAGCGATGAGTGAAGCGCCGGCTCCTCTGCAGATTGCGGTGCGAGTTCACACTCAGGGCAATGAGATTGAGGTGCGCATTCGCGATAAGGGATGTGGGATGAGCGAGGCCACTCGACGTAAAATGTTCGAGCCGTTTCATACGACGAAACCCAAGGGTACAGGCCTTGGTCTGGCTGTGACTCATAAGATTTTGGAAGGTCATGGGGCTCGTGTTTTTGTTGAAAGTGAAGTTGGAGCAGGCACTGAGTTTGTTTTGACTTTTCCGAAGGCGAACTGAGACAATAGGATTTAACACAGGACGTGGGAGTTAGAATGAAGTCGAGAATTCTTGTAGTCGATGACGAAGAATCAATTCGCGAGTTTTTGGAGATCATGCTCAAAAAAGAAGGGTATGAAGTCACCTTGGCGGAAGATGGTCAAAAGGCCAAGGATCTGCTGACAAAAAAATCCTTTGATATGATCATATCAGACTTGCAAATGCCGCATGTTACAGGGATTGAGCTTTTAAAACATGTAAAAGAATCTTACCCGGAAATCGTTTTCATGCTTATCACCGCTTTTGGTACGACTGAGACTGCGGTTGAGGCCATGAAGATGGGTGCGTACGATTATCTGACGAAGCCTTTCAAAATCGATGAAGTTCGTTTGAATATTCAAAATGCTTTGCGTTCCCGCAATCTCGAAGTGGAAAACCGCTCTTTGAAAAAAGAGTTGGTGAAGGAATACTCGTTCCAGAACATGGTCGGCAATTCAGCGGCGATGCACTCCATTTATGACATGATCAAGAGAGTGTCTCAGACTCCGACCAATGTTTTGATCACCGGGGAGTCGGGAACAGGTAAAGAGGTGGTGGCAAAAGCTATTCATTACAATGGTCCTTTGAAGGATCGTCCTTTTGTGACAGTCAACTGCGGTGCGATTCCTGAGAATCTGATGGAGTCCGAAATGTTCGGTCACAAAAAAGGTTCCTTCACCGGAGCTGTGGCGGACAAGTCCGGTCTGTTCGAAGTGGCGGATGGCGGAACTCTGTTCTTGGATGAGGTCGGGGAGCTGCCTTTGACAATCCAGGTGAAACTTCTGCGTGCCATTCAGGAGCGGGTGATTCGTCGTGTGGGTGCGACGGAAGATATGAAAGTCGATGTTCGTATCATCGCGGCAACCAATCGCAATCTCGAGGAGATGGTGCAAAAAGGTGGCTTCCGTCAGGATTTGTTCTATCGTCTGAATGTCATCAATATCAGAACTCCAGGCTTGCGTGAGCGTCGTGATGACATTCCTTTGCTCGCCAATCACTTTTTGAAGAAATACAATGATCGTTTGGGAAAAAATATCGGCGCGATCAGCACCGAGGCGATGGAGATTTTGAAGAAGTATGACTACCCTGGAAACGTGCGGGAGTTGGAAAACCTCATCGAACGCACCGTGGCTTTGGAAGGGGGCGCGACCATCCTACCGGAGTCTTTGCCACCTATGGTGAACACGGCATCAGGACGTAAAATGGCCTCTTCCAATGAGATTGAAATCGGCGATGAAGGGGTAGATCTTGACAAAGTTGTCGGACAAATAGAAAAAGAACTTCTTATCAAAGCGATTCACACGGCGGGGGGAGTGAAGAAAAAAGCGGCCAAGCTTTTGCACATCTCATTCCGTTCGATGCGCTATCGCATTGAAAAGTACAATCTTGGAGTGGTCGGCGACGACGAACTTGACGACGAATAAGGAGTAGGACATGTCCAGTGAAAACAAAAAAGTGATTGCATTGCTCAATGAAATTATCGAGATGGAAATTTCGGGAGTTGTTCGCTATTTGCACTATGCTTTGATGATCAAAGGCCCGAATCGCATTCCTATCGTTAAATGGTTTCATGATCAAGCCAACGAAGGTTATCAACACGCTTCGATCATTGGCGAGAAAATCACAGCACTGGGCGGACATCCTTCTTTGAAGGTCACGGCAGTTCCTGAGACTAAGACGCATAAAGTTTTGGATATTTTGAAAGAGAGCCTGGATTTCGAAGAGAAGGCTCTCGGCAAATACAAGGAAGTTCTCAAGCACGTCGAAGAGGATGTTGCTTTGGATGAACTGATTCGCGGCATGATCCGTTTGGAAACCGAGCATATCGAAGAAGTGGTGAAAATGCTCGATACCAATCATTGATTTAGCGGTGTCCCTCCGTCCCCATAGTTAAACAGGATATAACTGCGGTTTCCTAAACTGCCGTTCCAAGTTCGAGTCTTGGTGGGGACACCAATCTATATTGAAAAAAATCAAAATAACTTTTAGACCACACTTCGAAATTCCTCTTCAACTTTGGATTGAAGTTTGATGTTGAGTGCGTCGAGAACTCTCTGAATTTTTTCAATCGAAGCCCCATGATACTCGTTGCGTTCGTCGCGGGAGACCTGTGGCTCTGAGACCCTTAGTTTTTCAGCTAATCCTTTTGGGAAATACGTTGTAATCGCCAGTATTGATGAGCGAAGAAGCGTTTCACTCTGAAACGCTTCTGTAAGAAGGTCTCTTGAGTTGCTTCAAAGTGAACTACCGTGTCTGAGTGTGTTGGACATTATGGAAGGCCTCCCCTACTCTATTAATAAGGGGGCCTCTATGATCAATCCATTTCTTTCAGTAAAGAATGAAAGAGGTGAGTCTCTTATCACCGTCTTGGTGGCTGTGGGCATCATGGCTATTATTATGGCGGGCTCAACTCTGATGTTCTCCCATATGATGAAATCACAAAAAACAGTGACTGTTAAAAATGCCATGGAAAGCTTGATAGTTGAAACAAAGATGGCTTTGGGATCAGGGCAGACCTGCAAGTTGAATTTGCAGAATCTCGTTTTGCCGGCAATAGGCTCTGAATCCGTTACTTCTTTGACCGAGAGTTTAAGATACGCAACGGCAGATGGCAGTGCTTTGAGTTCAAATACTTTTCTCCCTCTGAACACGATGAAAGATGGATTCAGAGTGATCAGCGCAAATTTAGGAGAGTCCCAGTTTTCAGGATCCGAGGTGATCATTGGTCAACTGCATTTGACCATGCAATCTGAAGGACTTTTGGGTGGTGATACTTTTGTGCGGTCTATTCCTATTCAGTTTAAAGTGAATGGTTCAAATCAAATCCTCGATTGCAGCTCGGCGAATGGGATGATCTCTGGGAATGGTGGTGCCGGAGATGGAAGTTGTCCAGCGGGGACTTATTATTTTTCAGGTGCTGGTAGTGGCTGCGGTTCCGGTGCAGTTACAGTCGTTTTGAAGTCCTCCCCCAATGGCATATATCTAGCACGGAAAGTTACTGTCACTGAAAACGGATTTCCTACAGAAACTCGAATGATGAAAGTTGTTGAGCCGAATGGGTGGACATCCGAGCTGTTTTTTACATGCGCTAATAAAGCATGGCAGAACACATTTACTTTGGACAGCTGCGTAGGAGGAGATGGCTGGTAACTACTCTACAGGCAAATATAGTGCGTTTTTTTTGCATTAGGCTGAGGACTTGCCCCAGCTCTGAAGAATTTTTTTTTTCCTTGTCGACATTCAACCTTGTTATTGAAACACTGACCTTGGCCCCAAGCTTGCCCGCAGACAATAGATCCATTTGCGAATTGAGTTTCAGCACCTCCACCAACAGCATTTTTGGGAGGTCTTGGCGCGCGAGGGTCTATAACATCTTCGTAACGGATAGTTGTCGATGGAACTGCCGTTGAGGTGCCAGGAGTAGGAATCGTGCTCCGGGAAGTCAGGGCGTCGAGGCGTGAATCATAGTTTGCCATGCGATTGTGAATGTTTTCCAAATGCTCATTGAGACCTAAATCGCAGCGAGTAGTGCCATTCTGATTCATAATACGTCCTCCTAAAGCAGGACAGATATCCAAAATTGCAGACGTCGAGGTGGAAGGAGATGCGCCTCGATTTCGTGATAAAGCATCTTCGAGAGATTCTAATTGGTGGTTTAATTGCCTTCGCTCAGAACGCTCTTGAAACCAGAGGATCAAGCTCACTCCAGCTAAACCAATTGCAATCCACTGAATGACACTTTTATGCATGGGGGTTCCTCGCTTTTTTAGTCTAGAAGGGAATTCTGAAAGAACACAAGTCCAGATCAGCCTCCCCACTGTGTTGACCCTTCGTGGAGGTTGTGTTGGGATCAAAGTCATGATTGCGTTGTTACGTCACTACTTTCAGGGAAATCTCCGGGAGATCCAAAACAGTCGGATTCTTCGCTGGTATGGAGCGGCTCTTGCATGCACACACATTCTCAGCTTTATTTTTTGGACTCGCGGAGGGGGGGCGAATAAGCTTTCCAGTGTCTATGAAAGTGCCTTTCAGTTCTGCTGGCCGTGGTTTGAAAGTTGTCGCTTCTTTTCCTCGCAGTCGCCTGTGTTTTTCAATGCCTATATGGCTGTGTATTTTGGTGTTTCTTTAGGCTGCTTTTTTCTCTTTTTCTATAAGCCGGGTGTGCGTGGGGCGTGGTGGTTGTTATTCATTTCCTCGATGATGAAGGCCATGCTTTCTATGCAGGACTATCGTTTTATGGGGAACTATCACTACATGGTCTACTGGGTGATGGTGACTTATTTATTTATTCCGCAAAAAAAGACAACGATCTCGTTATTGATTGGATTGTTTTATTTCTTCGCAGGAACACTTAAGTTCAATGCCGAGTGGTTGACGGGACTTGCGCTGGTGAAGCCCCTTGAATTCTTGCCACAAAAACTTTTGGAATGGGCTTATGCCTATGCAGTCTGTTTGGAAATTCTGGTGATCTGGGGTTTGTTCTCTCGCAAGCGGTTGGTTGTAGCGGCCGTGCTGTTGCAGCTTGTGCTCTTCCATGCTCTTTCGTATTTTGTGGTGGGATATTTTTATCCTTCTATCATGGCTTGCCTGGTCTCCATTTTTATTTTGAGATTGGGGGAGCCTCGCGAATTCTCAGTCGAGACAGAAAGCGTTCTACCCATCAGAACATCTGCTCGAGCTCTTCTGGGAGTTTTTCTCCTCTGCCAGATGGTGCCCCTCTTTTTTAAAGGAGACAGTGCCCTCACTTCCCAGGGGCGAATGTTCAGTTTAAATATGCTGGATGCGACCTCCAAATGTCAGACCGGGGTTTACTTGCGGTATAAAGATCGAGTTGTGGAAACCTCGCGGCCTCCTTCGCCAGTGGTAGTGAGGACACAATGTGATCCTTTGGTGATTTTCGAGGAAGCTCGTTTGCTTTGTAGAGAGCATGGGCAAGATAAAGATTTTTTGGATTTAGATATCTCTTTGGTATCTGTGCGTTCGTCAGGTTCCTCGTATCAGACGCTTTTTTCCTATCGAGATTTTTGTTCCCGGAAACTGCGTCTGACTTGGTGGGGAGGGCTGCCTGAATGAAAATCAAGGCCTTGATCCTTTTTCTATTTCTGGCTCTATGGGGTGTTTTATTTTTTTTGAATCCGACCTTGCTTTCAGGTTCGCAAACTCTTTTAGCAAGTCTGCCGTCTATTAAGATTCCAAGTTCGTTTTATTTTGCTCCGACTGTCGTGGATGCACAGGAAGAGCTTAAAATGTATCGTGGAAATCGCCAGCGTCACGGAGTTTCGCAGGAGGTTCTGTCGCTCCCTCTTAGCAAGACAGTGCTGGCGACCGGTGTAAATGAATCTCCATATCTCGCAGCGAAGAGCAGTCCCGTGATCGATGAGACGGGCCTCTATGTCGGATCTGATCGCGGTGAATTTTTAGCTTATAATTTAGATGGTTCGTTGAAGTGGAAATTTGCTCCTCTCCCGGCGATGACGGGGATTCATGGGACGGCTTTATTGGGTCCGGACTCCGTTGTCTTTGGTTCTTACAATGGACGTCTGTATTCTTTGGATAAAAAAGAGGGAAGAGTGCAGTGGAGTATTGAGTTGGCTTCTCCCGGCTCTATCGGTTCGTCGCCTTTGCAGGATCGCGAAGGGTTTCTCTATGTCTCTGTGGAGCTCCCCTCGCCAGATGGGTTTATTGTGAAATTGGACAAGGTGGATGGTCATGTGGTGTGGCTCTCAAAAAATGTGGGAGATCATCCGCACTCTTCGCCTGTCTTGGATGAAGAGCATCGGCAGGTGGTTTTCGGTTCAAACAATGATCGAGTGAGTTCGTTTGATCTCGACAGTGGTCAGTTGAAATGGGTGATGCAGGTTCGAGGGGCGGTGAAATCAACTCCTTTGGTGTGGGGTGATAAGATCTATGTGACGGACCGGGGAGGCTTTCTGTCTGCTTTGGATGCCGGGACTGGAAAAGTTCTCTGGCAGCAGCAACTGGGTTCGGAAGGACTCCATGGCTCTCCAGTGATTGTGCCGGAGCTCGAGCGCGTTTACTC
>JBCECD010000079.1:0-1596 GCA_039206745.1 Bdellovibrio sp.
GCCTTCTTGAGGAAGCAGAGAGGTCTTCGGTGCCATATTCTCGAGTTCTTCCGCCCCTGCACTTTCCGTGAGATGCAGCTTTTGCTTTTCATAATCCCGGATTTTATCTTCGAGATCACCAATATATTTTTGCAGATCTTCGCGCTCTCTTTGGGTGCTCTGCAAATCTTCAATCAAACTCTGAAAGAGTTCAGGGCTGACCTGATGCCCACCATCCTCTTGTGCAGTGAAGATCGAACTCTGTTGCGAAGACCAACTCAGCTTCAAAGAAATTCCCTGCCACTCACAATGTGCCGGTGGTTGCCCTACATATACAGGCAAGGCCTCAAAGGCAGCGCGGAGATAGGTCGTCACCAAAGGATATTGTTCCGCCGGCAAAGGCAGATCAAAAGAAATACTGACTTCATCCTTACGCAAATTTTCAATCGGCGGTTTCGGCGAAATAAAATATGAGAGAAAATGTTCTGGTTGATTAAAAATTTCTTGCGGTCGAGGCATCATGCGCAAGACACTGTCGAGCACACCCCAAGCTCGCAAGCTCGGCCCTTCGTGTCCCGCTCTTTGCAACACATTTTCTTCGCGCTTGAGAGGCAGTCGCAAAATTCCTTCTAAGAAAGCTTCCATGTCCGGAGCACTGATCCAGTAAGACGGATCTCGGAGCAGTTCCATCGTAAGATAAGACTGCTCATACAGCGGAGATAAATCCTCACCCTGCTCCTCGAGAATACTTAAAACTGCATTTGAAATCTTACAACTAAAGTGCACCGAAAGGTCTTAACGCAATTTCTCGCAACTGTATACAGCCAAGAAATATCAATATCTTGACGCAATGTAGGCGTAAAAAATCACCAGGCACCTTTTTTAGGGTTTGTCGAATTTGGTGCGGGGGAAGGGGAGGTTGTTGTCTTGGATTTCGTCCATGAAGGACGGTATATGGCCTGTGGGTTGGAGCTTGCCCTCTAAAGTGCCGTCGGGACGGCGAGTTAGACGGGACATTTCAAATATGGGAACCACATTGTACGAGCCGTCCTCGTCAAAGCCGAGAACCTCACTGATTGCGGCAATGCGTCTGGAGCCATCGGAAAACCGGGAAACCTGGATGATAATGTCGATCGCCGAATTCACCTGTGAACGTAGCGCCTTTTCACTGATACGCGCATCCCCCCCCTGAGCTAAAGCTTCCAAACGCACGATGGCGTCTTCCGGAGTGTTCGCATGCACAGTTCCCATGCAACCCTTATGACCCGTGTTCATGGCATTTAATAACTCCAAAGCCTCACTCGAACGCACCTCTCCAACAATGATGCGATCCGGGCGCAAACGCAACGCACTCTTCAGCAGATCCTTGATCGACACTTCGCCCTTACCACTCTGATCCGCCTGGCGAGTTTCAAACATCACCACATGTTCGTAATCCACCTGCAACTCCGAAGAGTCCTCAATCACCATCACTCGCTGGCCCTTAGGAATCCGCGTGCACAACAACGACAACAACGTCGTCTTCCCCGAGCCCGTTCCTCCACTCACAATGATGTTCTTTCCCAAAAACATGCAAATATCCAGGAAGCGCGCCCCATCCTCCGTGATCGCACCAAA
>JBCECD010000079.1:1606-8413 GCA_039206745.1 Bdellovibrio sp.
CACCAAACTTGATGTAATCCCCAAAGCTGATTTTATTGTTCGTGAATTTACGAATTGAAAGAGTCGTTCCCTTGCGCGACATCGGTGGAATCACCGCCGCAATACGCGACCCATCCGGCAAACGTGCATCCAAACGCGGAGACTCATCATCGATTCTCCTCCCCACACTCTGGGCGATGCTGTTCACCGCCGCACGCAAATCATCTTCCGAAGGAAAAGTCTCCGGCACCCGCTCCAACTTCCCCTTGCGCTCAACAAAAATCTCCTGATGACCGTTAATCAGAATCTCCGACACGCTCTTATCGTCCAGGTACTTTAAAACAGGCCCCAGATTCTGCTGAATGGTCTGCTTAAATACGTTCGACGCCTGAGACATAGGACCCCTTAATTTGCGGATGCAGGTTTTCTGGCATAGTTCTCAGGACTCACAGCATCGGAATAGATGATGAACTTCCCCTGAACCGCCGTCTCGGGACATTGATAAGAGAAAATACCATCCGTCTTCGGCGTCACCACGAAAGTCCTCTGCTCCCCAAAAACCGTGTTGTGATGCTCAGAGAATGCATCCAGCACAAAGCTGACATTCTTCTCTTTACCATTCACATTCACCACATGGATTCGATAATTGTTGCCCTTCTTCAAACGAATCGTATCAGGAACAAAGCCCTTGTCCGTGTTCATAATCACGATGTCCTGCGCCGGTTCAACCGACTCAAAAACTTTCGTGAGAATTTTTTCCGACTGCTCTTCACGCAAACTTGCCGGAAGACGGTCTTCATTTTTAACTCTGTTAAAATCAACCTGACGTCTCGAGAAGTCCACTTCCCAGGCACCGCACGTTGCAGAGAACAGAAAAACAATTGATATCTTAGTGCAAAGTTTTACGATCTTGGAACTCACAAAACTCACGCGCCACCTCCATCGCGATATAATTCACAGATCTAGAATCCATCATGTGGAGCTTCTGAATCAGGAGGTCTCGATTTCCTCGGCAGGCATTGATTGTTTGAAACGCATCGCTCACGATTTGCGGCTGAGTCATCATCTCTTTCGTGACTTCGTTCCAATCCAATTTCAAAACAGGGTCAATCGCACCCACTGTATAGAGTGCATCAAACACTATTTGTAAATCGCCTTGAAGAAACATCGAATCCTCCTCATTGCTCCGGGCATCCTGCCCTTCTTCATGGTGTTTCTATCGGTAGGAGTTCGTGAGAACTTGAGTCAATTTGAGGCGATTTTTTATCACTTGAGGAGATCTATCATTTGACGCTAGCCGAGGGTCGGCGTCGACCGTCGGCCAGGAATTTAAGACGTTTTACCGGGAAACTCTTGCCCCCAGAAGGGACTACTCCTGCTCTTTTCCTGTGCTGCCAGCAGACTCCGCAGGTGTTTTTTCCTGTGTGCTGGCCGACAGAATTTTTTCCGCAATTGTGGAAGGTGATGTCGTCGAGTGCATCGTGCGCAATTTGCGTTCATTAATGGCTTCTTTTGAGACTTCGATTTCCGCATCCCGCACGCGTTCCGCGATCTTTCGCTCAAAGCCCTCATTCTTTGCCAAAGGCTTGATCTCTGCCAAAAGATTCTCCAAAAAAACCACATACGTGACCTGCACAACGGGTTTAAACGCACGTGGGTTTTTAAGAGCATTGATCGCTTCGTCAGTAAGTTGACTGATCGTTTTTTCCCAGGACTCCAATTGATCCAACTGAGTCCGCAATGGAGCTACTACTTTATCAATCATGTCGTCCTCATTGGGGCGGGCATAGATGGCCTGCAATGCCTCTTTAAGAGGCACAGCTTTCCCGTTCCGGGCTTTTTTCGATTCTCGAATCTTCTCCTGCACCAGATGATTCATCTGATCGAGATCCTTTAATGCCAGTTGAGAATAGTTAAATAACAGTCCCGCTTCGGCGGCCTGCATACAAAATACAAATGTGCTTATTGTTAAAAGAAATTTTGCTTTTTTCATAAATTTGAGTCTAATCCCCTCTCTCAGTGAAACAAGACCAGAAACCACTTAATGCTTCTTGCCTAAAGTCTGGGTTTTTTTACTACCATCCACGCTTAAAATGATGTCAAAATGGAAAAGCTCAAAAATTTAATCATCCATCTCGGAGGCGACATTGAAAGCACTTAAGTTTTTTGGAATCAGCACGTTGGCACTTTCCCTAGTACACTGTGCCCCATCTGCAAAACAATTGAAAGAAGCCGTTGAAAAAGATCCCAGCATCGTTTTCGCCGCTATCGAAAAAGATCCCGAACAATTCATCGAAGTGGTCAACAAGGCCGCACAAAATGCTCAACGTAAAGCTCAAGAAAAAGCTGTCGCCGAAGAAGGTAAAAAACGTGACGAAGAATTCTCCAATCCGTTGAAACCTGCTGTTGAGGAAGGCCGCGTTATTTTTGGTCCTAAAGACGCTAAAATCACTATCATTGAATACTCTGACTTCGAGTGCCCTTACTGCGCAAAAGGTCATGCGACAGTTGACGAAGTGATGAAAGCTTACCCTAAAGACGTTCGCGTCGTTTATAAACATTTGCCCTTGGACTTCCACCCCATGGCAATGCCTGCAGCCCGTTACTTCGAAGCTATTGCTCTACAAGATCATGCTAAAGCTGAAAAGTTCTACAATGCAGTTTTTGAGAACCAAGGCGATCTCCGTGGTAAAAAAGAAGGCGCTTTGAAAGATGCTGCGAAAAAAGTAGGCGCGGACATGAAGCGTTTGGAAAAAGATCTGAACAGCGAAGCTATCACTAAAAGAATTGAAGCGGACATGGAAGAAGCTCGTAAGTTCAACTTCTCCGGAACTCCCGGCTTCCTAATCAATGGTGTTTCTTTACGCGGAGCTTATCCGTTCCCTGAGTTCAAGGCCATCATCGATCGCCACCTGCAAGAAGCTAAATAGTTTTTCCACTCTTTAAAGAGAATTCGAACCCACAAGCTCAGCTTGTGGGTTTTTTTATTTATAGCTCACCGTTTTTCGGTGGCGTTCTCTGAAATCTCAGCATAAAGTGTTGTTTAAAGAAACACTCACAAACCAAGGAGCCTGTATGAGCGCTCATGCAAAATCTCTGATCCTGAAGGCTCAAGATCATATTGATACTGCGAAATTGAATCTTCATGATTTGAAAGAGCATGATGTTGTCGGCTACAACTTAGCCCAAGCCGCGGAAAAATATCTCAAAGCCCTCTGTGAAATGAGAGGCCTCGAATATCCTCACGATAAAGACGGACACGATTTAGATCTTCTTATGCAAGTTCTGGAAGAAAACAACTTCACACCCATCTCGTCCCATGCTGATGTGATTGAACTGACGGCATACAACGATCCACAAAATCTCATCCGCCGCGAAGAGCGTCTGGATCTTGTGGAGTATCTCGGCCATGTCGAGAGCTTGAAAAAGCTGGTCGGCGAAGAACTGAAATATCTCTAAAGATCAATTGACGGCATAAATCAGACTGCCACCCTTGATCAGATTGATAACTTTCTGATGATTGGCCGCTGAAATCGCTGGACATCCGTAGCTTCGCCCCTGAATCACATTGCTATCTTGAACATAACTGGCGCCATGAACCACGATGGCGCGAGCTCGGGCATTTGAATTCGTGGACGAGAGTCCATCCAACCGCAGAGAGTAACCATTACTTCCACTGTAAGTTTCCGCTGTTCTATAGAATCCCAAAGAACTGGCATTTGATCCCGATACATTACTGAATTTTTCAGCATAACCATCATGATTGGAGTCCGATCCTTTACCGTGTGACACATGCAAACTCCATACTTCACCCGTCTTCATATCCACAAAGTGCCAGCGCTTTTGCGTGGACTTCTTGCTGAAATCAATAATAGAAATCACCGTCTGATTTTTAAAAGAGGATTTATTCTTGTGGAAATAAATCAGAGCCTCCTCCAAGGGCTGTGTCGGCACCACATGTTGAGGGTCTACATAATCATAAAGTTTTAAAATTTCTTCGCGCTCACTCAATACCACCGCAGGCTCCTCCTCCACTGGCAGATCCGCTGTTTCAGAAGGAAGCTGAGTGGCCTCCTGATTTTCCGGCAATTCAACAGCTGTCGATTCATTTTGAGGATCATCGGGAAGAACCGGTATGCCCTGCCCACAGGCTGCTAAGGAAAGAAGAGTGGCCGTGATAACTAAAAATCGAGCGGTGGAAAAAGACTTCATGCCGGACCTCCGTGTGGCGACACGAAGTGAATCGGCTAGTTAATCTTTTTCCTTTAAATTTTTATAAAATGACTGATCTCTGAACACCGCTCCCTAAGCGGAATTCCCGCCAAAGGTCTCGATAGGGGGGCTCATATCCCCTCTCACAGGTTTTTCCGACTCATTCCGTTCTTCAGTGAGACGGAGAATATTGCTTTCCAGCTCACGAATGTTGACCGGCTTGCTCATATGCATTTCAAAACCAGCCTCTTTGGCTCTCTGAATATCATCATTGCTCGCATAGGCCGTCAGAGCGATAGCAGGCAAATGTCTCCCTTTACCCTTCTCCCAAACTCGTAAACGGCGCATAAGTTCATAGCCGTCAATTTCAGGCATACCAATATCCGAAACCAAAATATCATATTCATGTGTCTGAGCCTCTGACAGAGCCGTCTGCGGAACAGAGGTGTCTTTGATATGAGCGCCCCGTTTCTGCAGCAATCTTTTAATCAAAGCCAGAGTGTCTTCAGAATCATCCACCACCAAGATTTTTAATCCCGACAGATCCTGTCCCATTACCTGCGGTGCACTCACCGGCTCCGAAGGGGACACATTATTCACAGGTTTTTGCGCCGCCACAGCCAACTGCCGCAATGGGATCTGCAGTGTAAAGCAAGTTCCTTGATTGCGTCCTTTGCTATACACACGAACTGTTCCGCCGTGCAACTCAACGATATGTCTGACAATCGAAAGTCCCAGGCCCAACCCCATGTGCCGACGATTGATCGCGGAGTCTTCTTGCCAGAATTTTTCGAAGACATAAGGCAAGTTGCTCCCGTCAATCCCCTGTCCATTATCTTGCACGGACACTTCAACGAGAGAGCCCACACGCCTCCCAACAAGAGACACCTTTCCGTCCTTCGGCGTGAATTTTACCGCATTAGTCAGAAGATTCCACAAAACTTGAAGCAAACGGTCAGGATCCCCGGAAAAGACAACCGGTTCAGAAGGAAGCTCTGTTGTCACCTGAATTTGCTTGGCTAAGGCGGCCATTGCGATGGAATCCAAAGCCAATTTAAAGATGTTATCCAGCCGCACTTCCTGCAAAGACAGTCTCATCTTACCTGTCGTAATGCGCGACACCTCCAAGGTATCCGCGACCAACTGAATCTCAATCAGCACATTTCGCTCGATAGCCCCCAGAGCTTCATGGAACTCTTGGCTGGTCGTACTTTTATCCTTAAGAATTTCGACATAACCCTTGATGACATTCAAGGGCGTGCGCAGCTCATGAGAAAGTGTTGCCAGGAAATCATCCTTTCGCCGATGAGCCGCATCCAACTCCCCCACTCGCGTCTGCAGCTCCTTCTGTAGATCATGGCGATTTATAGCCATCGAGAGAGTGTTCGCCACAGCATGCACAAAAGAGAGCTCATCCTCCTCAAAGATCCGCGGAACTTTGCTAAAAAGAAGAATTAAGCCATAAGACTGCAACTTTTGCCGCCCTGGAATAGCCATAGCCAAAGCCGTGACAAACCCTTTTGCAATCCATTCCGCCCCCTGAGGAAGGCTCTCGATAATACTTTCTCTATCTAGTGGCACAGGGGTCATCGTATGCCAGAGAGCAGATGACAAAAAGTCGTCATCTGCCGATAAAGACTCTCGAGAAATATAGTCAGCTCCCTCGACATCCAAAGCCTGGGTCAGCAACTGACGCATCTTTCCTATCGCCAAACCGGCATCAATTTCACCAATACCAAATTGACTGAATTGAAACAGGTTTTGATTGCGCTGCACTTGTCGCTTCAGCTTGATCTCATTCTGTTTTCTTTCGATGGCACTGTAAACAACCCGGATCAAGAGATCTGTTGAGAGATCCGATTTACAGAGATAATCCTGAGCGCCCTCATGCACAGTTCGAATGGCCAAATCTCTGTCCTCTAATGTGGACAGCACGATAATCGGTATATGCGAAGAAGCTGCCAACATCTGCGGCAAAGTTTCATCGATATCACTGTCTGGTAAACGAAGATCCAATAAAATGGCGTCGAAGGTGGCCTCTTGCAGTTGATGAAGTGCTGTCTTGAGGCGCTCCGCTCTGGCTAGAGCGACTTTAGAATCATTGTCCTTCCCCGAAATGTATCGTGAAATGATATGTGCATGTTCATCATTATCCTCGACCAACAGAACATTCAGAGGCCTGAGCGAAGCCATCATCCCCCCTTTATATGGGTTAAACCTGTCTGCGGCGGCACAGGTGCCTTATTCCAAATACCCCAATAATAACTCAAATCAGCGATCATATCCCGTAAAGCGTTGGGATCGAGAGGTTTGACCAGATAACTGTTTGCGTAGTGTTCATAAGCTTTTAACTTGTCACTTTCCGCATCAGAGGTGGTTAGTATGATCGTCGGGATCTTGCGCAATAGAGGATCTTCTTTGATTTCAGCTAAAACCTCATGCCCATCTTTTTTGGGCAGGTTGAGATCCAGCAACACCACATCCGGCGACACCGCCGTAGCATAAGGTCCCTGCTTGCGTAGATAGCGCATGGCCTCAACTCCATCGCGCACGCGTTCAATCTCGTGAATAAAACCTTCTTTTTTTAAACTCCGAGAAACAATCATAGCATGATCG